>JAICPK010000105.1 GCA_025929855.1 Nitrososphaera sp. | reverse complement strand
GCTGATAAAGGCTGGTTGCGATGCAGTAAAACTTGAAGGAGGTTCTGAGATTATAGATACAATAGAGGCAATAGTAGATGCCGGGATACCTGTTATGGGTCACATTGGCCTCAGGCCTCAGACATCATCACTATGGGAAGGGTACAAGTTGCAGGGCAGGATGAAAGAAGGAGCGATCAAACTGATTGAAGACGCCAATGTTCTAGAAAAGGCAGGTGTTTTTAGCATTGTTCTTGAGATGGTTGCAAGTGAGGTGGCAGATGTGATAACAAAGAGCCTGTCAATTCCAACAATAGGCATAGGCTCAGGCCCCACCTGCGACGGTCAGGTTCTTGTACTGCATGATATGTTGGGCATTTATGAAGATATTCGGCCCAAATTTGTAAAAAGGTATGCAGAACTTAGCAAGGAGATATTTGATGCAGTTTCAAGCTATAACCATGACATCAAAGCCGGCATATTCCCAGATGAATCTAACACGTTTCACATGGATGCAAAAGAGCTGGAGAAATGGAAGAACGAAAGTAGAATATGAGAGAAAGAAGAGAAGCTCATCCTTCAAAAGATATCCTTGGAAGACGAGGAAAGCAGTTAGAAGGAAAGAAAATAGTACTTTGCATCACAGGAAGTGTTGCCGCTTACCGGGCAATTGACCTGGCACGGCTATTGATGAGACACAGCGCAGATGTTCATGCTGTCATGACAGAATCAACTGCCTCAATGCTGCTCAATCCTGAAATAATGAAGTGGGCGACAGGCAATGATGTAGTCACCAAGCTGACCGGTAACTTGGAGCACATTATTCTGGCCGACTATGGCATGTCAGACCTCATCATTGTCTATCCATGTACGGCTAACACCCTTGGCAAAGTAGCAGCTGGTATTGACGATACGCCTGTTACGTCAATTCTTAGCGTTGCACTTGGCAGCAAGATCCCGATTATAGTAGCTCCTGCAATGCATGAGGCCATGTATGAGAACATATTTGTCCAGCAAAATGTCAGCAAATTGAAAGAGCATATGGTATTCATTGCACCTAAGATAGAAGGAGGCAAGGCAAAAGTGGCTGACCCTGAGCATCTACTAAATGCTACAATTTCAGTCTTTTCCAATAAGGCACCATTGTCAGGCAAGAGAGTCCTTGTTACTGCTGGTAGTACCATTGAATATATTGACCCAATAAGGGTCATAACTAACCTAAGCTCTGGCAAGATGGGTGTTGCCATCGCACAAGAGGCCCAGCGGATGGGTGCGACTGTGACGCTAGTTTATGGTCACGGAACCCTAAGCCCTGAAACCGGCAGAATAGTGCGTGTAAATACAGCTCAAGAAATGTATAAGGTCGTTGTTTCTGAGTTATCATCCAAGAGGCACGACATTGCCGTAATGGCTGCTGCTGTTGCAGATTTTGCACCTGCAAAAAGATCAGACAAAAAGATTGACACAAAGCTAGGTAAGGTGGAGCTGTCCCTTGTTGCTACAAGGAAAATAATTGATGAAGTGAAAAATAATAGCAAAGACACGTTCCTTGTTGCATTCAAGGCAGATTACTGCGTATCAGAGTCAGTCTTGATTGAAAAGGCCTATAGAAAACTGAAGGAGTGTGATGCCGATATTATTGTGGCAAACGACCTAGGCAGAAAAGGTTCAGAACCCGGCTCTGATAAAAACGAAGTCTTTATCGTTGACAGGGACAAAAAAATTGTCCACTTACCTCCTGAAAGCAAAGCACAAGTTGCAAGGAGACTGATGGAGCTTGTGGCTGAATTTGTTAACAGAAGAGGGTGATTGTAGCATATGATGATGATGATGCTATCGCAATAACAGTGAGGACCATATGGAATTTTTTTGGAATAATTAGCGTTGATGCCATAATACTACTCCTTCCGATTCCTTCTTGTATATATAATAGAATAGTGTTGCAGGCCTCGCGATAAATTCCTGAACTATCTTGCCACACAAGTGACCTCAAATCTTGCAGCCTGTTCTGATGTATATGACATCAGGGAGAATATGATCGAAAGTGTCTGCATTGTTCAAATCGTGCTAGTACCTTTTTTCTATTTCATCTTAGAACAAGAAGATCTTTTGTAAATCTGTTGAGCACCCGCGGCTTATCATTGTTTACGATTATGCTGTCCTCTATCCTCACGCCGAATTTATTCTCCATATATATCCCGGGCTCAACGGTCACAGCCATATTTTCTTTGAGCTTTTCGTCGCTTTTCATCTTAAGCAATGGAGGTTCATGAACGTCAAGCCCTATTCCATGGCCAGTTGAATGGATGAATAGTTTCTCATATCCGCGCTCTGCTATCAAATTCCTGCATGCCGCATCAACCTGGCCACATGTCACACCTGCATTTGCCCTGTCGAGGCCTATTTTTTGTGCATCTTGCACTGTGCTATATACTTCCTTATTCTCTTTGGTTGCAGAGCCAAGGGCAAATGTTCTTGTGGCGTCAGCTATGTAGCCAGCATACCGGAGCGTAAGGTCGACCACTATCATATCCCCCTTGCGAAGTTTTCTTTCTGTTACTTCAGCATGTGGTAGCGCGCTGTTCGGCCCTCCTGCTATGATCAGTGGATTTAGCGTGGACTTGTATGATGGAGGATTCGCACCCATTTTCATTGCTTCGTAGATGAGGTTTGCCTGCAGATCCCGCTCTGAAAGACCTACCTTTATCTCCTCTTCGCATATTTGGTACAACTTATCCAGTATCCCGGCTGCTCTTGAGATAATTCTGATCTCTGAGTGGTCCTTTATCCTACGTGTCTGGAAGAAGGGATCTGTATTGACCAAAATGTCTCCACCGTCTTTGCGAATTGATCCGATAGTAGAGTAATCACTGCAGTCGCTGCACACTCTGCTGCCTTTTACTTGTGAAACAAACGTAGAAATGAGTTCACTCCCCCTTTCAGTAGCAATTACCTCACAGTCTGTTGAATATTTCTCGGCCCTTGAATACTCTAATTTGGGCGTGATCAACTTTGTTTTCCCATTGTCCATACATACTGCAATGGCTTCACCCCAAAACCCTGTGAGATAGAAAATGTTTTCCGGCTCAAATGCTGCAACTACATGGCAGGCCGCCTCCGCTTTCTGGGCATGCTGCAAAATACTATAACGGCGTTCCTTCATTGGCAACTTGGGAAGAATTACCGTCTATTAGTTTTATAAAGCGTTATGAGGCTGTAACCTATTATTAATATCATTGCTATTGTAATTTGATTTAAATATGGCTGGCTCGCCCGATTTTTTGAAACTATATGGAATACCTGGTGATGCTCCCCGGTCCAACGAATGTCCCAAACAGGGTCATGAATGCAATGCTCGCGCCTATGATAAACCATAGGAGCGACGACTTTCGCATATTATACAAGGCGATAGTTGAAAAAACCCAGAAGGTCTTCCAGACGTCAAATGACATTGTGCTTCTAACTACTTCAGGCACCGGTGCGGTAGAAGCATCTGTTGTTAACCTCATTAGGAAAGGTGACAAAGCGGTAATCCCAGTCAATGGTGAATTTAGCACGAGGCTTGCAGATCTTATTGACAGCTGGGGAGGTGAGGCGATCAGGATAAGCTCGCCGCCTGGAGAGAATCCACCTTACGACAAGTTTGAGGAGGCATTTGAAAAACACAAAGACATTAAAGCCATTTATGCAGTTTATAACGAAACATCTACTGGAACTACAGTAAGATACATGGATAAGCTGGGTGAACTTGCAGCAAGAAAGGGTGCGTACTTTATTGCTGATGCGGTTTCAATACTTGGAGGTGACGAGTTACCAGTAGATAAATGGAACATTGACATTTGTGTGACTGCGTCGCAAAAAGCTCTGGCAGCACCACCAGGTGTCGCTCCAATTTCGATAAACAAGCGCGCAAAGAAATACATGCAAGAGAATCCGCCTCCCATACAGTATCTGAATTTGAAGCGCTACTTCAAGTACTATGAAGAGCACTATGAAACCCCCTTTACACCTGCGCTGCCGCTTTACTACGCTTTCAGAGAAGCACTTGACATTGTGATCGAAGAGGGCCTAGAGAACAGAATAAGGCGCCACAAGATATG
>JAICPK010000149.1 GCA_025929855.1 Nitrososphaera sp. | reverse complement strand
TCTATAATCCAAAAGATGCTTTTGCAACATTCTACGTCAAGCAACTTGATGCTGTGATAGCTACAGAACTTAATTGTCCAAAGAGACTTGTCCTCTTGTGCTGGTTTAATACTAAATCACACACGCTCGAGTAGGGAATAACCTCCAAGAGGATACAAATCGCCCTTCATCCTAGGAGGCCTTAATGGTATTAAAAACATCTCTGAAACTATAGGTGTATTTTGTTGACTCCATATCTCAACAACAATAACATATATCATGTACCGCATCAGCTGTTCAGTCATTATCCCACTCCGGGTGTATTGTTTCATATTTGCACTGGCATGACGACTTCAATTAATAATGTCATTATGCTTAAATTATGCTATATAACGGCAGAAAAAATTCGCAGTCTTAGGCTTATTGTTTTCTAAGTCACCTCTTGAAGATCTGGCCGGTATTGGCCAATGACCTTCGACATGCCTCGCATATAGCTCCTCGCAATAGTCTGGATAGGTTGGGATGAGGTCCAAATGCAACCGAGCACCTTGCAATCGTGGCATGTTCTAGCGATGTCCCACTCAGGAGCATCCCAAATCTCATCTATGCTCTTCTCAAGAAGGCTATGTGTGTTCTCCGGCGAATTATACTTCCAACATGGTACTATAACAGTGCCGTTTCCATTTACAAATATGCTCTTCCAAACCCCACATTCATCAAAGAGCGTCCGGCCATGTTCTATTATCTGCTGGAAATATTCGGATGGTATCAGCATACGAAGTGACCCGGGCTTTTTCATATAATCGAGAACGCTTCTGCACACATCGACCATTGCTTCCCGGTCCGGCAAGAGTGAGTATTCAACATCAGACCTGTCTTCAACAAATGTGAGAGAGATTGCGCTTGCTCCGAGATCTTTTGCCCTGTCAAAGTAAGTCTGGTCGATGAATTCTTGCGTATTGAATTTTGTTATCACACTGTTAAAATAATGGGGGACTTCATGTGTTGTCAGCAGCCGCAGGTTGTCCATGACTCTCCCAAACATGTGGGGAGACACCCCACGAACTTTACAATAGGGCTCTTCATAGGTAGAATCGATGCTGCATGTCACAAACTGAATATATTTTCTTAGATTCGTTAGATCAATTGTGTGCAAGAGCGAGCAATTGGTGATTAGCGTTATGGGCATTTTGATGCTGTGCAGATACTCAATAAGCTCCATAAAGTCTGGTCTGCTAGTGGGTTCGCCGCCTTCTATTATGCACCAGACACAATATTTCGACACCTTGTCAAAGACCGTTTTCCACTGCTGCGTCGTAAGATCAGACGTCTTAGCTAGTCTTATTTGTCCTTCCTTGTCGGGATCACCAAAGGGACACATTGGACAATAAAAATTGCAGTAGTGTGTCATACTGAACACCGCGACAACAGGTCGCCTCCTCCCTAAAGCCATATTTGCGCCCCATTTGGTGATGAGTCTTATAGTGCGAATGGTGTCAACCAATGCCTGACTCTTGCAGCACCCGTTCCTTTTAAGCAATTCGCCTGCGTGGAAAACCTTAACAGTACGGTCGTATTCTTATCTCAAACAAGATGAATATGCTCGACTTTGGCATCGAGGTCATCGCTCTTTCAGCGTCAGGTGTACTGGCTCCTGGCCCGCTATTTTTTGCCAACTTAGTCTATGGAACACGACATGACAAATGGTCTGGTATCAAAGTTGCTTACGGCCACACCGCCGTCGAGCTACCTCTGATAATTATGCTGGCAGCGGGCCTGTTTACGTTTGATAGCGCAAAAAAGTATGTCAGCGTCGTAGGACTGGTTGGAGGGATCGCTATCCTTGCCTTTGCAGGCTTGCAAATAGCGACTATTCTTAAAGAAAAGCGGGGATATGATATGCCCTCTTTAGCAGGGGGCAAAGGCCCATTTATCATGGGCGTTGCGCTCAGTGCGCTTAACCCATTCTTCATCTTGTGGTGGTTCACAGTAGGATTGAAGTTGATATCGGACTCAGCAGCGTTTGGAGTCACAATGGGCGTAGTGATCCTTTTTGCACTTCACATCTGGATGGACTACGCATGGCTTGCCAGCACTGCATATCTCGCTTCCAAAGGAGCCTTTACTCTTAAGTCAAGAAGATATTACCCAATTTTATTCTTAGCGCTCACAGTCGTTATGATATATTATGGAGTTAGCTTTGTGTCGCAGGCTGCGTCACAACACATCTATCCTTGAGAAAAATTGGAATGAGTTAAATGAGAAACTGAGTTGAAATTGAGAGCTTTACGTTTGAAGCCCTCCCAAGGCATTACTAGCTTTTTGTGAAATCACTTGAAAAATTCCTTTCGGCGAACCTAACTCAGATGCAAGTTCTAAATCGGTAAGTATATAATCCAGGATTAATCCTAATGACAAAAATCATTTTAGGATTCGGAGGAACAATTGCAGCTATAATTATAGGAATAATTGCTCTGATTTTTATAGTTGCCATAATAGTATTTCTC
>JAICPK010000107.1 GCA_025929855.1 Nitrososphaera sp. | reverse complement strand
CATGAAGTTTCGAGCAGTCATAACTTCTCCTCCATATTATCGTCACAGGCATTACGGAGCAGACAATCACGAAATCGGCAGGGAGCAGACACCAGAAGAATATCTCTATTCTCTGACGCAGGTTTTTGCCGCATGTAGGGATCTGCTTACAGAGGACGGCAGCCTCTGGATAGTAATAGGCGACGCACGCAGGCAGCATGAAAAGCTGCGGCTCCCCCATCGTCTTGCAGATATGCTAGTTCAATCTGGCTATATCTTTCGAGAAGACATCATCTGGTATAAGAAAAACAACATCAGCAGCAGTACCAGAAACAGCTTTTCGCAGGCCTACGAATATGTCCTGTTCTTTTCAAAAAACCGGCGCCCATATGCAAACCTTGATGCGGTACGAGTACTGGGCAACGAGGCAGCTGAAGGTCGTAACAGGGAGCCACCTCCCAATATGGTTCAGCATGTGCCCAAAGATCCAGACAAAAACGAAATTATGCGTATAGCCAATATCATTCATAATGCGTCTCCCCTGACGCCGCTTTCGCGGCTTCCAAGGACATCGGAGATAGCCCGAGCCTACGGATACGACCCGGAAAAGTATTGCCCAACCTGTTATCGCAAGTTCAAACGACATGCAACGCGCCGACGGATAGGTGATCACAAGCACTATCCAATATTTGCTGTTTGCAACCCTCGTGGCAAGAACCCATCAAATGTATGGGAGATTCCAACAAGAGCGCACTATGGGAACGAACACTTTGCAATATACCCAGAAGAGCTGGTCAGGAAGATTGTTCGGTTCGCAACTGAGAGAGGCGACTATGTGCTTGATCCATTTGCTGGCAGGGGGACGACTGGCATAGTGGCAACATCGCTTGGCCGCAAGTTTCTAGGAATTGACCTCTATAAAGAAAATGTCGACAGGGCAAACAGCAATATCATCAAAGGGTATAACTTACCATCTAGTTTGATGCGGTCTGCCCCTTATACGCAGCATTAATGTGTGGCTAACATTTGAGTGTCAACACCTAGAAATAAGTTGTTGTTGTTGTACAACACAATCTTTAGAAGGAAAGGGATCGGCTGCCCTACTCTATTGAGAACAAAGTACGAAATCATGCGGCGTTTTGGTCGGGATTTTAATTCCGTATGATATATACCAAATCAGCGCTATGTTGAACTATTGTGGCTGCAGAAATAAATTTTCAATAAGTACAGAATGGCTAGAGAGAACTTTGAAGAGTTTTTGTTTTATTTATTATTGCCTTGTTCGCTTGTATTCTCTTTACTGCCTAAACGGACGCATTCCAAGTAAGGTGAGGGCTGAAGGGTTATAGAGCGGTGCATGAACATGAAGACAATATATAATCGAAGATTAAACGATAATAATCAACCGGTGGGCAAAGAAAGGTTGAAGTTTGAACCTACCGTCAGTGGGCGGGAAAACTGCGATTGCTGCATGCATAGCGACTGCTGTTTGTTTCTTAGTATGCAGTATCACAATTTAGCGCGGTACCTCTTTATCACGCTTGCTTTTGCAGGGCTCCTTTCAACCGGATGGTTTGGAATACCTCTTATTCCGCAGTATCTTATCTACTATGAAGTTGATATACTGGCAGGCATTTTCACATTATTTAGCTCTCTTGGCACTATATGGGGCGTGATGGCGTACCGAGAGTTTACAAAGTCTATGGAAACAGTGATAGAGGCAAGATTGGCCGCCCGCAAGTTAGACTCGATGATAGGCGAATATGAATACAAATCCTACAATCCAATCACAAAGGAATACGAATCAGGCTTCGTCCCTTCCGGTCCAGTTGATTTCTGGGACAAAGAAACACAGGTGCCTGCATGGATGGAAAAGGGCAAGTACTGGCACATCCTCTTAAGCCTCAAAGGTGGAAGCAAAGAGATCAAACTCCAAGTGGTCAAAGACAGCGAATTGCCGTTTCACGCCGGCACAAGAAATGTCGCGGTGACTGCAAGAAAGACTACTCTAGGTGAAGAAAAGAGATCACGCCGACAAGTCTACATTGTCAAGATCCCTCAATGGCTTGTCATGAACACAGAGCGGAATCGGTTTGCTGACGTCACTCCTGATGAACAGTTGAGTGAGCTTGTTGCCGATCTCAACAAAAAGATTGTAGCAGCGTCTGAGGAGGTAGCTGAGTGGGAGAGACAGAGGATTAGATATCCATGGAGGGGCATGACCTTTGGTATATACCTCAACAAAAGCCTACCGCTGAGGATCGTCTACCGTCAAGTAGTAAGAGTCTTTCCTGGAGCAAAAAAGCGCACGATCGACGAGACGAACGCCAACCTTGCAAATGCCAAGGACGAAGAGATCATAGTCTCACTGCTTGAGCTTGCCTCGCAAAAAGGCATACCTGAGAGCAGAATCAACATGTTGCGCGTTCTACTAAGTTTTCTCAAGAATGCATACACCCGGCTTGGGCTTGGAGAAGGTGCAAGCGAGTACCACAGTTTCCACCATTCTCTTGAAGTCTCATACATGGCTCTTCACATGATCCCAAAGCAGTTTAAGGGGGTCCAATTTGGATGGAAGGACTACGAGCTTACACTTGTTGCAGGGCTGCTGCATGACTACGATCCGGTTCAACCACTTGTTTCCGTTAACGGACCTAAAGGTCCAAATGTGAACCGGACAATGCAAGAGCTTTCAAGTAGCAGAATTGTTGATGCATACTTTACAATGGGCAGAGACGAATTTGAAAATTATTTTCGGGAATTCAAAGCACCACTATCCCCACCTACAGAGTTTGCTACGACACACCCAGAATACATTAAGACAGATTGGAGCCCTGTTGAAAGCCTGATAGTCGAATCGCTCATCTGGAGGACTGATTTTCCATTCTTCAAACAGCAGCTAGCTCAGAAAATGTTTGCTCAAACACTTGACCAATTAGCTGACAGAGGCGAAAATACCAAAAAAGTAAAGTTGCTTGCAGAGATACTCTGGCTCGCCGACCTTGCAGTTACGTATATGGGATCGGACCCTGTAAGGGCCTGGGACAGGGTTACAAACCTTTACGATGAGCTTAACCTGCCTAAACTCGAAGCTGTGTCAAGGACTGACGCTTTCTTCACAGATTTTTCTGAAAATGAAATCTTTCAGCAGATAATCAACATGAAGCAATTTCCATATATATTCCGCCAGCGGTGGGGTCTCATATACCAGTTCTTCCATGAAGGCAATCCTTCTACGCAGCTTAACAGGACGATAGTCACTGCAAGAAGGATGTACGCCAAAGTTAATGTAGAAATAGGCCTAAGGCGGGGCGAAATGCTGCAAGCAATGGCAGTGGAGAATTATTTTGAGTATTTCATAGGCATAGGAAAGGACCAAAATGAAGTCTTCAAGGCAAAGAGTAGGTTTAGAGAGTTGGATCCGCAGAACGCCTCTGCTTTCTGGGGGGACACTGAAAAATTGCTCCCTGCAATATCTGACAGATCGATAGACAACTTTTTTATCGTTTTGCCTGAGCATTATCTGCCTATAACGACAATTGGAGGCAAAAGCTCATTCCGAGCAATGCTTGCGATAATATCAAAGAAACTTGTGCACGGAGGCATGGTTCGAATTTTGACCGATTTAGAAAAGAACAGCAAGCTCTTCACAGAGCTGGTGTTGACTGCAAATGACGCTGGTTTCCAACTGACTTCAAACATAGGAAAGACGTATTTTCCAAGTGATTGGCATGACCCAGAATTTCGACACCATAGGAAACCTCAGATCATAGTACTTGTGTCCAAATAGACGAATGTTTTAAATTGGCGCTGCAAAGGTTCAACAACAACAGATGGGCTCGTAGCTCAGCATGGATAGAGCGAACGCCTCCTAAGCGTTAGGTCGAGGGTTCGAATCCCCCCGGGCCCGT
>JAICPK010000114.1 GCA_025929855.1 Nitrososphaera sp. | reverse complement strand
TTGAGCCGTCCCATTGCTTTGTGTATTCCTGGTAGTAGAATGGATCTTCAACAAGCCCTAACTTCCATGCAGCGTAGGGGATATCTTTTGCAATGTATGTTGCAGTGCCATCGCTCCTTACCAGGACCTTGTCATCCTCCTCCTTCTTCTCTTCCTCCTCCTTCACCTCTATCACCCAGCATCCTTTGTTCTTGCCCTCTGTTTCATACTTGGCAATACTATTGCTTTTTAACAGCTCAAAGGCCTTACTCCACAACTTTGAACCAACAATGTGAGTTTCGAAATTCAGCAAATCATAACGCACTTTCATGCGCCAGCATGTTTTCAACTGTTCTTGCAAGACACGTAGTGTAATATCCGTAGCAAAGCGGGCGATCTCTGACTTGCCTTCCTCTATCTCTTTGAGTACCAGCTTACGCTTCTCTGCAATCTGTGGATCTTTTTCATATATCTCATTTATCTTGACGTATACTTCATCGCCGCAGTACTGATCAAACTTTTGATTCTTTGTTGGCGGTTCAATGGGAAAGCCTGCAAACTTGAATCCTACTACAATATCTGCTATTTGCACTCCAGAGTCATCAATGTAATTGAGGACTGTTGTCCTATGGTTTGTTGCACTCATTATGCGGTACAAAGTGTCACCAATTATTACATTGCGCATATGTCCCACATGCAGGGCCTTATTTGGGTTGATACTCGTATGCTCTATAATGATGTGCATATCCTGCCCAAAGTTAGGATACCCATAATTCTCGGGGTTTGATAGCACATACGATAGTGTGGCCGGCGACAACTGAGCATAGTTTGCCTTAAAGTTAATGTAACCACCGGCAGGGTCTATTGACAAGATATATCTGCTGCCTTGTATGTGTTGACTAAGTGCTTCGGCCAGCTCAATTGCTATTTTGGGAGGAGGCTTTTTTAGATGCTTGCTTAGGAGGAATGCCACATTGCATGATAGGTCGCCAAATGCTTGTTGCGGAGGCTCTGACACATCGAACTCAATTACAGGGTAGCCTGCAGATCTAAGTGCCGAGGAAACAAGTTCACGCACTTCGTGGATTAAAACTCGAAGAGTCATGCTTTTACCCCTAGATAATTAAATGCGACAAAATCTATTGCTTCGACAAGGCCTGCTCCTTCTCTTTCGGCTACCACATGATTAGCCTTGGACTTAACACTTTCCTCGGCATGGTTAAGCGCAATACTATAACCACAAATATCGTACAAAGGTACATCAGTCTCGCTATCTCCAATTGCGACAACCTGTTTGGAGTCCGCCTTGAGCACCATGAGCGCCTCTTTAAGCCCGTACGCTTTGTTGATCCCTTTTTCATTTATGTGAAAAGCGTACTTACTATCCGATAGGTAAAGAGGAAGGCGGTACTCGTCTAGAATTTTCTGGCCCTCCTTCAGGTCAAAAGTGCGAAGCAATACTACTTCAGTCATTCTAGGAAAGACTGGCTTTATCTTTACGCCGTCGATGCTTTTCTTCAGCACTTCGTAGCCTTGGACGCATTTTTCTTTGCTCGCCAAGAGCTTGTGCTCCTGTGGTCCAATTGTGACTACTCCTCCATTTTCGCCAATTGCAATTCTAGTCGTGCCACCAAAGACAGCAAGAACATATGCCTCAATAGATGACCTGCCTGTGACATAGATTACATTGTAGCCCATCTTTTCAAGATATCGCAGCTTTGCAAGCGCTGCAAGATGCACCATGCCACCTCCATTTTCAGTGAGGGTACCGTCAATATCCACTGCGAAAACCTTAATTGCTGCTGCCAAGGGCGAAGTTAAAGCACAATCTAAATGTTATAAAAGTGTAGTGAGAATAAAAAATAGGAGTTATGCCCTGACCTCTATCTTTTGCCAGTTGTTGTTTAAGGCAATGATAGTCTTGGGCCTGCGAATGGCAATCGAAACAAACAGCCCGGCGAGAATTGCAGATCCGACTATCACTGATGTTAGGTCATACAATAGCATTTTACACAGACCTCCATACGAATGATGTTGTTGTTTTTCCTTCTCCTCGCTTGCCAATTATCTTGCCCATTCTCCAGGCCGCTTCCATTGCAACAAAGGTAGGGGCAAAGCCTAGCGCTACAAGTGTTAATGAGTTGATCAAGTCGACCATGTTAGGGAATAGAAGGTAATTAGATTTTAATTCTACTTGATCAGGCTTTTGATATATCATATGGTAAAGTTTGTTATCAAGAGCCTAACTGATCTATCATACGCAGTTTTAAACCTAAATTATCAGTTACACTTGCAGATTTAAAGTAAGGTAGGTAATAGGGCAGCTAGGAAGTTATATCCATCGTAAGTGATTCTTTCAACATCTCTTGGAAGGAATCTATGTCATGCGCAGTTATTACAGTCTTAGTAGCATTAGTTGCAAGAGGCGGAGCAGTAGCGGCCGCCGTCAAGAGGTGAGCAGGCGGAACTATAGCTGACTCAGCCCCAACAGTAGCATCAGATACATTTTCAGGTTGTACTGACGACAGTTTTGCCTTGCTAGGACCTCTTATCCTTCTATCGGTCAACGATTTTTGCTTTTTGACACTTATCTTAATCTTGAATCCATACTGGCCGCGATTGCTCCATTTATCCACTTCCTCAATGTTGCCGAAGCCAACCACCCTTTCTCCTTCCGGAGTGATTACTGTAAAATCAGTTCTGTCTCCGATCTTAATTGTAGATACTTTTTCATAAAAGTGATGCCAGTCAAGAGGGTTAGTGATTAGTGCCTGCACCGTCAGAATGTCCCCCACCGCGACTTCCTTGATGTAGCTTGGGAGAACCTCTATGTCGCAAAGCTTTGCATACATATAAACAAAATTATGCACATCTAGAATAAATAACTTTTGAAAGATAAACAGATACCCCGGTTAAATTTCTTAAATTTTATATTTTTTATATATTTTATGGAACCATACCGTCATAATAGTATAATATTCCTATTTCAAATCTTTGGCTGCTTTAATCTCTTTTACTAACTTCTGTGCAAGGGTCATATTCTCAAACTTGAATAGCAAGCTGTCAGGGCTATTGACAATTTTGATCATCATATAGGGATTTTCCTTCTCTAGTATTAGACCAACTACCCCGAACATCATGATGATTTGTGATGGCAAGTCCTTTCCCTTAGCTAATTCGATTTGGGATACTTCATCAATAGGGATTGTGGCATCTAACTCGGGAATATTCATTCTATTATGATATAGCACAATCGTGACTTCTTGTTCTATTGGCGAGGGTAGGAGGCAGGAGCCAAGATATTTCACCTTTGACACAACTATTGGATGATCCTGCTCTTGAGTTGTCATGTCGATAATAGTAGCATGACAACGTAGATTAGAGTATGCATATGAGGACCCAGATACCTAATGAGCTTAAGCAACTAGTGAAAGCTACTAAGAATAGTATCTGCATGTCATTTATGACAGGTATGTTTCATATATGAGGAGATTTAAACACGCAGACAGGGCCCGTCGCCCAGTCAGGAGAGGGTGCTGTTTCTTTAGAAAAGAAGCGCAAGCCTCCGGAGCCAGTTGTCGTGGGATCGAAGCCCACCGGGCCCGCTAGCCCTATAATATAGAAATACAATTTGATCTTA
>JAICPK010000106.1 GCA_025929855.1 Nitrososphaera sp. | reverse complement strand
CCCTAATCTTATTTTAGCTTCTATAAAACGTTATTCTTCCTTTCTGCAATATAAATTCTGTATTAATCCATACACATACGCTATAGCTCTTAATTATTATTCAAAAAGATTTCATTCTTAAAAATGTTTGAAACATGCAAAAATGCAGCCTCTCAAACTTGACTTTGATGGCTAATACAGAATAATGTAATAAAAAACTAATGAGATGGCTTATTCGCCTTCAAAAAAATTTTTAAGCGTATATACTTGTTCATAGTCATCAATAAATAACAACTTCTTTTGTTCAAGTGCGTCGGCGGCGGCGTAGACCAAACACAGGCTAAATCATTATAAGACTATCTCGACCATAATGCTCATATGTTTACGAAAAAGCAGCCCTGGCAAAGGAGAGATGCCGGCCTTACTGCAAGGATGATTGTCAGCTTCGCAGTTCTCACTGTGCTTTACATTATATTTCTTAGCGTACTTGCCTATGTCGGAGTCAGTGCCATCGCAATAGCTGCCATCGCAGGCGTCATGATACTAGCCCAGTGGTACTTCTCAGATAGGATAGTGCTATGGAGTACTGGCGCAAAAATAGTGAGCAGGGAGCAATTTCCAGAACTTCATGATCTTGTAGAGCGTATAGTAGCTAGGAATAACCTTTCAAAGCCAAGAATAGCAGTCACTAATACCAGAATGCCTAATGCATTTGCCACTGGCAAGACACCCAAGTCCTCCATCGTTGCAGTGACTACAGGATTGATGGATCAGCTTGATACCGAGGAGCTAGAAGGGGTTATCGCGCATGAGCTGGCGCACATAAAGAACCGTGACGTGCTCATTCTCACTCTTGCTAGCATTTTTTCAATGATAGCGTGGTATCTGATGAGGTTTGGCATGTATGGCGCAATGTTTGGTGGTGGTGGTGGTGGTAGTTATGGAAGGCGAGGCAATGAAGGCGGCGCAGCAATGCTGTTAATATTGTTGATAGCAATCGTCACATGGATTGTCAGCTTTTTGATAATCCGAGCAATATCTCGGTACCGAGAGTATGTTGCCGACAGAGATGGTGCTCTTATCACCGGCAAGCCAAGCAAGCTGGCTAGCGCACTTCTCAAGATAAGTGGTACTATGAAGCGTATGCCCACACGTGACTTGAGGGAAGTAGAAGGCATGAATGCATTCTTTATCATACCCGCGCTTTCCGGAGATGCCTTAACAAATTTGTTCTCAACACACCCTTCTGTTGACCAGCGGGTAAAAAAACTCATGGAAATGGAGGCTGCCATGAGCTGAGCTTTTTCAAAAGGATTCGTGACAACATAGACCGCCGCAACAACCTCCCAAAAGCCGACTCTGAAGTATTGTTCTCACTTTCTTCGGCATATGTCACACTTGAGGTAAAGATGGGGCTCAAGGTTACCGGCAGATGCGCGCTTACATTCAAGACAGTAAGTGGTACGTTCTTTTACGAAATGGAACAGGACATCAGGCAGTTCCTTGGAAACCTGCAGCCAGAGTTTAATCTAACTTGGCGTACAACCACTGATTCATACGGATATATGTGGATAATTTTTGAAGGCAAAAGAATTGAAGACCTTCTTGCGGGTCTAACCACCGTCAGCGATATTGTTGAAGAAAAGGGATTTTCTGATAAGCTGCTAGCGGCGGTCTTTGAGTTTTCAAGCGACCGAGAGGAAGGAATTAGGACCCGTCAACAGTATCTGATTTACAATTATAAGCGCAACAAATTTTACCCATTCGTTCCAACTGGGCAAAAAACAGTAGATGCTGAACAGCAGATGAAGATAATGGCAGCTGTTGGTGAGGAAATGCCCTTTGAAAGAGATATGACGTTATGGTATCCGCTCTGGGATCTTCCGCTTAGATCTCTGGGATAACGCCTTCTCCTTTGAACAACTTCTTCGCTTCGTCTATTGAAAGGTCCGCGCTAGGCAGTATGATATCCGACCTGATTATCTCATGGGGGTCAAGAGGCTTGCCCTTCTCGACAACCAAATTGCTAAGCTCTGTCAACCTTTTCTTAAATTCAGTGTCATCAGATCTTTCTGTGCTTACAAGCTCGACAATAGCACTATCAATATCATTGAGCCTTTTGAGCGTCCTGCCGTCCACCGTAAATTGTCCGTGACCCATTATGCGCACGATTTTATTGCTAGGGGTTATTGCACCTTTCTTCCTAGCTTTAGCAATTGCTGCCTTATTACGGGTCTTGGTAGCCCCTTTCCTAGTAGGCATGACCCGCTTAGAGCGGGATTTGCCCCTCCCGGTGCGCCTCGACTTAAGCTTAGTTGCTGCCGACCTCCCCTTACTCTTCACTTTCGGACTCATTGTTGCGCTTCTTGCTCCACTTGTTGCCTCTTCTTACGTTGTTTCTCTGACTTTAACTTTGCTAATTCTTCCTCTACTGAATCTTGTACAGTAATATTTTCTAATTCTCTTTCGATTTCATCCTTATTTGACGTATAATCGGTCAGGACACCTGAATCTATCATTTCATCCAGCGCTTGGGACTTGGCCCTCAAGCGCTCTGTCTTTTCCTCAGCTTTATTCATTGCCATCCCGACATCTGTCATCTCCTCAGAGATTCCTGTAACGCTCTCCTTTATCTTGACTTGGGCTTCTGCAGCAGAGTATTGTGCCTTTATTATTTCCTTTCTAGCCTTGAACTCTTCAACCTTTATTGACATGCGCTTTTCTGCTTCCTGTATTTTGCTCTCTTCCTCCTTCATCTCAGCTATCTGTTTGTCGAGGTTCTGCATCTGCATCAGGTTGGCATTCTTCCGCTCAAGTGCAAGCCGTGCAAGGTCTTCCCTATCTGCCTCAAGTGCTCTTGCTGCCTGCCCATCAAGCAGTCGTATATTCTCCCATAGTCTAGATTTTTGCATTTCAAGCCTTTTGCGAGAAGTGGTAATCTCGGCAAGGCTTCTTCTCAGCTTGTTTAGCATTTCTACCTGTCTGACATACGAATAATCTAGAGCTTCTTGCGGCTTTTCAAACCTGTCAAGGAGTGTGTTTGTCTTTTGCGAAATCACAGTCGAAATACGATTCATCAAACCCAATTTTTATTCGCTCTCCATGATGATGAGACAAAGCAGAATATTAAAGTATAATGATGATGGGGATGTGGTGCTATCTGTTGAACCTGCGCCATTCGTGTTCGTCAGGTGGGCCATAATCTTCTTTTTTCTTAAAGTATCCCCAGTAGAGCAAAAAACCGCCAGCAGCAACCATCGCAATTGCAAACTTTTCGTTTGTGATCTGGCCATTACTAAAGTTATCCAGAAATTGCTGCGTCCCATCTTCAATCAAGCCTGCAGCGTGTTCAATATTGAACAGAACAAGATTGCGGATCATGATAATGGCGGCCATGACAATGAATAGCACACCCATTGCGGACATCCAATTTCTACCGCGTCTACTACCTATTTCTTCCTTCCATCTCATATTGACATGATTCTCAACATATCATTATTCATAACGTTTGCGTTCAGACTAGCTTTACTCCCGGGTTTTTCAATTTGTTTCGTTTAGCAGCATTTAGACACATAGGGGTCAGGATCTCTGCTTGGTAAGCCAGTGCAAGCGGCCCGAGGTACACTGGTCTTAAGCCAGAGATCTCATCTATAAGGACCTTCAGTTTTGATATTGCGTTCTGATCGTCGCCACAGATGAAAGTATCAGCGTCAAGACTTTGGTGCAGATTCTTAAGCTTTGATTCAGATATTGTATGGAATGCAGAAACCACCCTTGGCCTTGGGGGGAGCTTATTGGCAACCATTTCTGCCGCTTCCTCTTTGCCTTGTTCTAGCGGGATATATACAAACCCTGCCTCTGTTCTCGCCATAGGTACAATGGGTGAGACAACAATACAGTCATCTCTGAGCTTGCCT
>JAICPK010000093.1 GCA_025929855.1 Nitrososphaera sp. | reverse complement strand
GCCCCTCCTCTCGTTAAGGTGTACATGAAGATATTATGATGATCCTGCCGGGAAGCCTTTAGCAACAGACCACCGCATCCGAGTTCAATGTCATCAGGGTGCGCCCCGATGGCAAGAATATTCATCAAAAGGGGTGGGCCCGACGCTTATTTATATAGTTAGAAATCCCCCTCTGTCATAATATAATATATGATTTGTCAGCCATTACTCTTTACT
Organism: Nitrososphaera sp.; assembly: GCA_025929855.1. Classification (GTDB taxonomy): domain Archaea; phylum Thermoproteota; class Nitrososphaeria; order Nitrososphaerales; family Nitrososphaeraceae; genus Nitrososphaera. The sequence goes on along the minus strand of JAICPK010000093.1, from coordinate 4,235 downwards.
ATAAATTTCTAATAACGCCAGATTATATTATACTGTATCATGCTCCATGATGGACGTGAAGCAAATGATTTTTAAATTCTTTAATATCAATTCTGCTTATTGAAGATGCTCGCTTTTGCTTTTCTAATACCGATGCTAACAGCATCTGTTGGACAGTCTGCGATAGCACAATCAATCCCTATGGTGCCTCCTCCATTTCCAGAAAATAGTCCACAAGAAGAAAGGATAGTTGAGAACGACCGGGCTCCGCCTAAGGTAGAGATACTTACTACGCAGTTGCACGAGGGCAAAAATGTCTTTGAGGTTAGGATAACAGATGAGTCAAGCCTGAGGACAAGAGAGGTCAAATATGTGCATAACGGTCAACTGAGAATTGATGGTCTCTTCCGAGATCAAAATAATGTATATAAAGCATTAATAGATATAGAGGCGCCCTCACGGATAGTGATGGTGACTGCAGGTGACGCAAATGGGAATATCGTATCAGACTTTAGAGAATACGAAATCGCTGAGTCTCAGGATATATTTACACAGGTAATAAATCGACTCTCGCAGATGCTCGCTTACTTTCAGAACCTGTTTGCTTGATATTATCAGATAGAGACCATAGTAATAAATAAATGCGAATACAGAACCATGAATTTCAGTAACGCTGTGACCTTAATTCATTATGGAAGGTGTAACTAATTGGCGGAAAAAGTATGGATTGCATTCTTTTTTGTTGTAATTGCACTTTGGGTATTAGTGCTCACGGCGTCAATATATCCACGGATATATGGCATAGAGATTCTAGTAGACAGCGAGTTCGACCTAACTTACTTTACATTGCCAATACTAGGCTTTAACCTAATCTATGTATTCATGCTAATCATGATATTTGCATTGTACCTTGGAGGATACGGCAGAGTCAGAAACTACCAGTTAAAGATGAAGGAAAGGATGTCTGAAAGGTTCCGCAACCAGGTAGAGCTGTGCAGTATAATAATCCCGGCAAGAAACGAGGAGAGCGTCATAAAAAGAACTGTACTTGATTGCCTTAAACAGACGTATCAGAAAATCGAAATCATTGTAATATGCCATAATTGCTCTGACAGAACCTATGATGAAGCCAAGGTTAACGATCCAAGGGTGAAGGTATTTGATCTCCAGACAAAAGAGGCAGGCAAGGGCATCGCATTGAATTTCGGAGTTGAGAAATCAAGTGGCAATTACATAATGGTACTTGACAGCGATGGGCTTCTCACACGGGATTTCCTTGAGAAAGCACTACCACTCTTTGATGGAAATTACTGTGCGGTTCAAGGCAGGTACATTCCAAGCAACAGGAGCTTTAACTTCGTAACTAGGATGCTTGCACTAGAAGGTGATCTCTGGTCTACTCCGTTTATGACAATAAGGACCTGCATTGGTCGCCGATGTCCGCTTGGAGGCACGGGCTACATTATAAGAAAAGATATCTTGTCAAAGGTAGGTATGTTTGCCAATCATCTTGTTGATGACTACGAATTAACCTTTCGATTGCTAAAGAAGGGCTACAAGATAGCATTTGCGCCGCTGTCTATTAACTATGATGAAAAACCACCAACGCTTGATTTCATGCTGAGGCAGAGAGCAAGATGGGCTAAAGGGTTCATCGACTTGCTTGGAATTAGGATTGCGGATCGATCAGATATTATTGGCCACATCTTCTGGCTAAATCCAGTTGCTGCGGTAACTGGCTTTATCATGCTCATGATTCCTGCTTTTGCAGCTCTTCACTACCTCGCGTATGATTACTATCCTTATACATACGCGTATATGCCCCTGAGTATATGGTTTATGCTGACAGGCCTCCTCTTTGCACTGCAAGCTGCAGTTTTGATAAAAGAATATGGCTGGCGTGGTTTTGGCTATGCCGCTCAGATACCACTATTCCTGCCTTTTTCACATTACTGGTTTGTCAGCTTTATTAGGGCATTTACAATCAAGTCATGGGCAAGCACGAAGACCGCACACGGATTTATGAAGGAAAAAGGGGCACAAAATGCGTGGCAGATGCAGCATGATTCTATACCCTAGAAATACAATGAATACAGCTAATAATCCGTTAAAAATGCAAGTGGAAAAAAATTTGGTAGACATTGTTACGATAGCTGGTACAAGACCAGAAATCATTAAGCTCGCGGATCTAGTACAATTGTTAGATGGGCAGGGCAACCATGCCCTGATCTACACAGGACAGCATTATTCTGACAACATGAAGAGCATCTTTTTTGATGAGTTAAAGATCAAACCTGATTATGATCTCCGCTGCGATACGTCAGACGTTGCTACTTTGAAGGAAAACATGCTAAAGTTCCTCAGAGAGATTAGACCCCCACATATTCTAGTATATGGCGACACAAATTCGAGCCTAGCAGGTGCATTAGCAGCAAAGGAAGTCGACTCCACGCTTGTACACATTGAAGCAGGTCTCCGGTGCTTTGATCTTAGCGTGCCCGAAGAAAGGGCAAGGATACAGATCGATTCTACATCAGACTACTTGTTTCCTCCAACCGAACTTGCCAGGACTTTTCTATCTTATGAGGAAATAGAGAAAAATGTCACAGTAACTGGCAATCTCGTAGTGGATGTCTGCAGGCGCCTTGCAAAGGTTGCAGACGAATATGGTAGGCATTATGACCTTCCTGATAAATATTTGCTGCTTACTATGCACAGGCAAGAAAATGTCGACGAACGTGACAGGCTTGAGATGTTAAGAAAACATCTATCAGGTATAGACCATAAGATAATCTTTCCCATCCATCCTAGGACAAAAAACAACCTTGCTCATTATGGCATCACACTGCCTCCAAATGTGATCGCAATAGAGCCAGCAGGTTATTTGGAATTTCTTTATCTGTTGAAAAATTGCAGGTTAGTCATGACTGATTCAGGTGGAGTTCAGGAAGAGGCCATTGTACTTAGGAGGCCCTGCGTGACCTTGAGACATGTATCAGAGCGTTGGGAGACACTGCTTTTGAAAGCAAATGTACTTTTTCCTCTACATCGGCGCGACCCGTTGAGCAATGTTATCGAAATGATGCTTGACGCTAAGATAGAGCGAAATCCTTATGGAGAAAATGTTGCAGGAAGGATGCTTCAGCTTATAAAGCAAATCACACAATAATTATCTCTAGGTTTGTTGTGGCCTCTTAAAATTGGCACAGAATGCCGATGTCTACCTTATAAGAATGGTGCGTCTGAACGATTAAATTATTTTTCATGATCTTATTTTCCTATGAACCGCTATTATAGTGCCTTCTTGCTTGCTGCCACTATGATGCTTATGTTGCAGAATCCTCTTTTAGCCTTCGCACAGATATCCTCAGCCGAGCTCTTCGGATGCCAGCAATACGGCCGTGCAATGCATTGTGACCTTCTCCTAAATGAAATACGGGTAAACGAAGTCAGAGGGAATTCCTCACTCATAAATCCGCTAACCACTACTGATACGCTATTTGTCAATGGAAAGTTTGGTCAAGCATTACAAATGCGAGCTGAATATAGGGAGTCAATAGAGATAATGAATTCACCCGAGCTTAACCCTAAGCAATTTTCTATTTCGTTCTGGATGCAGTCTACAACGATAGAACCTTATGGACATATCGTTTCTCATAGCAACAGAGCTCAAACATCTGGCTGGCAATTTGACGTTTTTAGAAGTGGCGGCGACCACCCTGGTTCTGAAGTTGCAACCCTTCGTTTTGGAGTTTTCAATAGCAATGGGACGCTCTTTTCCCCTGCTCAAATTCAACTCCCAAAAGAGACATTTACACTCATAACCGGCACTTTTGACGGCTCAAGAGTCAGACTGTACATGGATGGGCTGCTTGTTGGCGAAACAGAATTTCTAGGAGAGTATAATGCGGATCCGGGCTTGCCGTTGAGGATTGGATCTCCAGCCTATTGCTCATCATGCAACAGGTGGGCAGGCGTTATTGATGAACTTCGGATGTATGACCGAAAACTTGGGGAGGATGAAATCAAGCGGCTATTTGATATGGCAGATGTCCCATTTGGCTTGATTGGTCATTGGAGATTCGAGGGTGACACAAAAGATGTCTTTCAGAGAAATGACGGGACGACCATCACTATGCTCACAAGCATGGTGTTTGCTCCAGACGGGAGGCTTTTTTTCACCGAAAAAAACACAGGAGCGATAAGAATAATGACGCCTGAACATAAGATCCTAGATAACCCTTTTGCGAATGTAG
>JAICPK010000023.1 GCA_025929855.1 Nitrososphaera sp. | reverse complement strand
TTACTATTTATCCTTTTTGTGGGAAAGCTAATGCTTAGTTCGTTTCAAACAAGCCCAGTAATGTAATTACCTCAATTTTTCAAAAGAAAATTATTTTGCCTACGAGTGCGAATACTTATATATGCTCATCCTTCATTAGGTTTGACTTTGATGTTTTTCTTTATAGAAAATCTTTTTTTCTATTCGGAGGTATGTTCTATTGTCTGAGAAAAAGGTAGTCAAGATAACGAACCACATTTACCAACCAAAGCACGAAATTCTGCCCAAAGATAAGGCAGAAGAAATTCTAAAAAAGTATAACGCCAAGCCAAGCCAGCTTCCGTATGTCATGATAACTGATAAGGCGCTCGAAGACTTGGATGTTAGGCCCGGTGACATTATTAAAATAACGAGAAAGAGCCCAACCGCAGGTGAAAGTGTATATTACCGTTACGTCGTAGAGGGTTGAGTATACAATGCTAGAGAATTCTATCGAGATGTGGCCAATCATCAACGACATTTTACGAAGGGAAGGCGTTGCAAGGCAGCACCTGAACTCTTATAACGAATTCATGGAGCGAGGGCTCCAAAGTATAATCGATGAAGTAGGCGAAATTGAAATAGAAACCGCAGAATATCCTTACAAGATCAAACTGGGGAAGATCAAGCTTCAGCAGCCGAGAATAATGGAGCTTGATGGCTCAATAACACATGTTGCCCCAATGGAAGCAAGGCTTCGTAACTTGACCTATGCATCGCCTGTGATGCTGGAGTGTAGCGTAGTCGAAGACGGCAAGATTCTGGAATCGCGCTTTATTCACATAGGCGACATGCCGGTGATGGTTAAGTCCAATACATGCATTCTGCATAACCTGCCTGAGTCCAAGCTTGTAGAATTTGGCGAAGACGCCCGGGACCCTGGTGGGTACTTCATCATTAACGGCTCAGAACGAGTCATAGTAGGACTTGAAGATCTTTCATATAACAAAATAATTGTCGATGCCGAAGAAACTACAGGCACTCTGCTGTACAAGGCCAAAGTCTATTCCTCAATTGTGGGCTATAGAGCGAAATTAGAACTGGTAATGCGGCCAGATGGTTCAATAGTAACCAAGATCCCTGGCTCGCCTGTAGACATTCCGCTTATCACGCTAATAAGGGCTCTTGGCCTTGAATCGGACAAGGATATTGCTGACTCAGTTTCACTCAATGAGATCATACAAGATGAGCTTGAGCCTTCATTTGAAAAGGCAGGTGATGTCAACAGAAGCAGGGATGCCATAGTATACATCAGTAAGAGGATTGCACCTGGCATGCTTGAAGAGTTCCAAATCAAGCGAGCAGAAACATTGCTTGATTGGGGTCTTTTGCCACACATCGGCAAAAACCCTGACAATAGGCACGAAAAGGCCCTGTTCTTAGGTGAGGCAGCCTGCAAGCTTATTGAACTCAAACTTGGCTGGATAGGTACTGATGATAAAGACCATTATGGCAACAAGGTGATCAAGTTTGCTGGTCAGATGCTTGCCGACCTATTCCGAACTGCATTTCGCAATTTGATACGTGATATGAAGTATCAGCTCGAGCGCTCAGGCCAAAAGCGCGGCATCAACGCTGTCGCCGCAGCTGTCAGGCCTGGCATCGTGTCAGACAAGCTGAACAATGCAATTGCAACAGGCAACTGGGGTAGAGGCAGGGTAGGCGTCACACAGCTGCTTGATAGGACAAACTATATGTCGACTATTTCGCATTTGCGAAGGATCCAGTCGCCTCTTAGTAGAAGCCAACCTAATTTTGAAGCAAGAGACCTACATGCAACGCATTTTGGCAGAATATGCCCGGCAGAAACTCCTGAGGGCTCTAACTGCGGTCTTGTCAAGAATCTTGCACTGTCAGCTATAATTTCAGTCAATATCCAGAGCGCCGAAATTACAGAAAAGCTGTATGAGCTGGGAATACAGAGCGTAGATGATGTCGACCAGGCTCTAAGGAAGTCGGGCACAAGGGTGTTCGTCGATGGCCGGCTTATCGGCTACATCGAGAAAGGAGAACACCTTGCTGACACACTTAGGTCTATGAGGAGATCAGGCAAGATCCATCCCCATGTCGGCATCTATCTTTACAGTTCTCAAAATCCTAATGCCACAAAGCGTCTTTACATTAGCTGCAACGCTGGCAGGGTACTTAGGTCCCTTGTAGTCATTAGAGACGGCAGGCCACTTGTAACATACGAAGTAATTGAAAAGGTATCGAAAAAGTTCCTTTCTTGGAATGATCTCATCTATATGGGTATGATCGAGCTGGTAGACGCAAACGAGGAGGAGAACTGCTATGTCGCAATTGATCCAAAGAAAATAGATCTCATTCACACTCATTTAGAGATATTCCCATCTGCCATCTTGGGTGTTGGAGCCTCAATAATTCCATATCCAGAGCACAACCAGTCACCAAGGAACACCTATGAAAGTGCGATGGCAAAGCAAAGCCTTGGTTTTTCTACGCCATTAATGAATGCAAGCACGTACGTTAGGCAGCACTTTATGCTCTATCCGCAAACGCCCGTAGTGAGCACAAAGGCGATTAATTTACTTGGTCTTGAAGATCGCCCTACAGGACAGAATTGTGTCGTCGCTGTGCTGCCGTTTGAAGGCTACAATATAGAAGACGCCGTAGTATTCAACAAAGCATCCGTAGATAGAGGACTTGGCAGGACATTCTTTTATAGGATTTATGAGGCAGAAGCAAAGCAATATCCTGGTGGAATGAAAGATAATTTTGAAGTACCTCCACCGGATGCCAACATTCGGGGCTACAGAGGCGAGAAGGCCTACCGTTTGCTTGAGCAGGACGGCGCGATAATGCATGAGGCAGTCGTGAATGGAGGGGACATCTTGATTGGTAGAACATCGCCGCCAAGGTTTATGGAAGAATACAAGGAGTTTGAGGTGAAGGGTCCATACAGGCGAGACACTTCAGTCGGCGTCAGGCCGTCAGAGAACGGTGTGGTCGATACAGTCATTGTTACTCAGTCAGTTGAAGGCGGCAAGATGTACAAAATTAGAGTTCGCGACATGCGCATCCCAGAGATTGGGGATAAGTTCGCCTCACGGCATGGCCAGAAAGGAGTTGTAGGCATGCTTGTCAACCAAGAAGACCTACCATATACTGAGGATGGCATTGTGCCAGATATCATGATCAATCCGCATGCATTTCCCTCAAGGATGACAGTCGGCCAGTTCATGGAATCGCTTGGCGGCAAAGCAGCTTCACTCCGCGGCAAAATAGCTGACGGCTCTGCTTTTCTTGGAGAAAAGCTAGATGATATTAAGAGTGCAATGGAGCATTATGGCTTCAAGTATACAGGTAAGGAAGTGATGTACGACGGTAGGACTGGACGAAGATTTCCAGCAGATGTCTACATCGGTGTCGTTTATTACCAAAAATTGCATCACATGGTTGCCGACAAGATCCATAGCCGCGCCAGAGGTCAGGTTCAGATGTTGACAAAACAGCCAACTGAGGGCAGGGCGCGGGGCGGCGGATTGAGATTTGGAGAAATGGAGCGGGACTGTCTTATCGCGTATGGTGCATCCATGATGCTCAAGGATAGGCTGTTAGAAGAATCGGACAAAGCTGAAGTAAATGTCTGTGAGCGTTGTGGCTTACTGGCGTATTATGACGTCAAACAACGCCGATACATCTGTCGTGTGGACGGGGAAAAAGCCAAGATATCATCTGTAGTGATAGCATATGCATTCAAACTGCTGTTGCAGGAAATGATGAGTCTCAATGTTGCGCCGAGGTTACTTGTAAAGGAGAAGGTGTAGAGATAGAATGATGGAAGAATATGCAAAAACTCTAGGTGGAATAAAGTTTAGTGTATGGTCACCAACTGAAGTGCGTAAGTTCTCAGTAGCTGAGATCACTGCACCTGAAACATATGACGAAGATGGAATGCCTGTGCAAGGCGGCTTGATGGACAACAGGTTGGGCACACTAGAGCCTGGCCAAAAATGTGCCACTTGTGGAAACACTTCTGCGAAATGTCCCGGGCATTTTGGACACATCGAGCTAGCAGAGCCGGTGCTACACATCGCTTTTGTAGATGATATTCATAAGCTGCTCTTGATAACATGCCGATCATGCAACAGGATCAAGCTTGATGTAGAAGAGCTCGCCCATTACAAGTCTATCCGCGACACAAAGGCGGCATATGCAGTTATTACACTTGAAAACATCAAAGACGATATTATTGAGCGGGCCAAGAAGGTCAAGGCCTGCCCGCACTGCGGCAAAGAGCAGTATGACTTGATATTTACAAAACCGACAATATTTGTTGAGCGTACTGATGCTGGCGAAAATAGGCTGCTTCCAATTACTATCCGCGAAAGACTGAGCCATATACCTAACGACGACCTGACGCTACTTGGCTATGATCCCAAGACCGCAAGACCCGAGTGGTTTGTGCTGCAAGTGCTACCAGTACCACCGGTGACTGTCAGACCCTCTATTATTCTGGAGACCGGCATTAGGTCAGAAGACGATTTAACTCACAAGCTTGTCGATATCATTAGAGTCAACCAACGTCTCAAGGAAAGCAAAGAAGCAGGAACTCCTCCGCTTATAGTGCAGGATTTAGTAGACCTACTGCAGTACCATGTTACGACATACTTTGACAACGAAGTTTCTGGCATTCCACAGGCCCACCACAGGTCTGGCCGGCCACTTAAGACTCTTACTCAGAGGTTAAAGGGCAAGGAAGGAAGATTCAGAGGCTCACTTTCAGGGAAGCGTGTCGACTTTTCCAGTAGAACTGTAATTTCGCCTGATCCTAACCTTACAATATCTGATGTCGGTGTACCAGTAGATGTTGCAAAGAAACTCACTATACCAGAAACAGTTTCGCAATGGAACTTGGAGCGGCTCAAAGAGTTAGTTATGAACGGCCCTAATACATATCCCGGAGCAAACTATATCATTAGGCCGGATGGAGTTAAGATTAGACTAGATTATGTTACCGATAGGAAAGCAATAGCTGATTCACTTGCCCTCGGCTACATTGTAGAGCGCCATCTGGCAGACAGCGACATTGTCATTTTCAATAGGCAGCCTTCACTCCACAGAATGTCAATTATGGCTCATAGTGTCAAGGTGCTGCCCTACCGTACATTTAGGCTGCATCCTGCAGTCTGTCCGCCATACAACGCTGACTTTGACGGAGATGAAATGAACCTTCATGTGCCCCAGAGCGAAGAAGCAAGGGCTGAAGCAACGCTTCTTATGAAGGTGCAAGATCAATTGATCTCACCGAGGTATGGCGGCCCTATAATAGGCGGCATCAGAGACTTTATTACAGGTGCATTCATCCTTACCAGCGACAACTCGACTCTGACAAGAGATGAATTCGCAAATTTGGCTATGCTAGGTGGTTACCATGGACCACTACCCGAGCCTCTGATAACTACAGAGGATAGCCAAAAGAGGTACTCGGGCAGGCAGCTGTTCTCACTCTTCCTGCCAAAGGACTTTAACTTTATAATTACTTCAAAGTGGAACAAGGCCGCAAAGGGAGAAGGCAAGGATGTAGTCATAAAGAATGGTGAGCTTATAAGCGGCGTCATAGACAAGGCATCGATTGGTGCCGAAGAGCCGGACAGCGTACTTCACAGGATCGCCAAGGACTATGGAACAGACGCAGCAAGAAAGTTCCTTGACTCAGTACTTACCATGCTTAAGACATACATCACCCATAGAGGATTTAGCTATGGATACTCTGACCTGTGGTTGCCGCCAGAGAGCCGACAGGGCATCAGCGACATCATCCAAAGGACCTACGAAAAGGTCTATGAGTTGATACAACAGTACAATGAAGGCACGCTCCCACTAACAAGGGGTCTGTCTGGAGAAGAAGCGCTAGAGTTGTATGTTGTAAATGAACTATCCCGTGCCCGTGATCGCGCCGGCAGGACAGCCGACAGGGCATTTCCTAACGAGAACTCCGGCGTAATCATGGCATCTACGGGTGCAAGAGGATCGACACTTAACATCGGCCAAATGACTGCAGCATTAGGACAGCAATCGATCAGAGGCAAGAGAATCCAGAAGGGCTATCACAACAGAGCACTTTCACATTTTAAGCCAAATGAAACCAACCCTGATGCAAAGGGATTTGTCAAGTCAAACTATCGCGATGGTCTGTCTCCACTTGAGTTTTTCTTCCACGCAATGGGAGGAAGGGAAGGCCTTGTAGACACTGCAGTGAGAACCCAGCAGTCTGGGTACATGCAGAGGAGATTGATCAATGCACTTGAGCACCTAAAGATTGAATATGATCATACTGTACGCGACCCCCATGGCAACATTGTGCAGTATCTGTATGGCGAGGACGGCATTGACCCTGCTAAGAGCGACCATGGCGAGGCTGTCAACATCTCAAGGCTCATTGAATCTGAATCAGTTGTTGATGAAGGACGCAAGGCTGTTGAGGATGTCACTAAGGATATAATTTCAAAATATGCTGGAAGCCTCAACCCGAGAATGAAGGCTAATCTGGAAAAAGCGCTTCTTGAGAACAGACTCAGCAAAGATGGTGTTGAAAAAGTAATGAAGAAAGTGCTTGATCTTATTGATAGAGCGCTTGCAGAGCCAGGAGAGGCAGTCGGTGTAGTGACAGCACAGTCTATAGGTGAGCCCGGAACCCAGATGACGCTCAGGACTTTCCACTTTGCCGGCGTAAAAGAGAGAAACGTGACGCTTGGCCTTCCAAGGCTGATCGAGCTTGTGGATGCAAGAAAGAAGCCGGTAACGCCTACAATGGATATTTACCTTGATGAGAACCATAGAGTGTCAAGGGAAAAGGCCCTTGAAGTAGCAAGGGAGATACTGTTCACTCAGATAGGCGATCTTGTTAACAGGACAGAAACTGACTATAGTGGCATATTGACATTCCATCTATCTGAAGCAAAGTTGGCAGAACGAGGATGTACTTTTGCCGATGTGCAAGGAGTACTTGAGACCTCCAAGAAGAAGTACAGCATCAAGCCAAATGAAAACAAGCTATTCATCAAACTAACGGTTCCAGATGAACCTGACGCGCAGACGCTGCTCACACTCAAGAGCAAATTACTCAACACGCGTGTAAAGGGTGTATCAGACATTGAGCGTGTAACAATAGTCAAGCAGGATGAAGAGTGGGTCATACAGACCGCTGGCTCTAACCTTGCAAAGGTAATGGCAGTAGATGGTGTAGATACTACCAGAACCACGACTAACAATGTTTACGAGATCTGGCAGATGCTTGGCATTGAAGCCGCAAGAACCGCTCTTGTCAAAGAGATCACAAATACGCTTGAAGAGCAGGGGCTGGAGGTAGATACACGACACATCATGCTTGTGGCTGACCTTATGACATCAAAGGGATACCTGCAACAGATAGGCAGGCATGGCATTGCAGGAACTAAGACATCAGTTCTTGCAAGGGCTGCATTTGAAATCACAGTGCCAACAATAGCCAGAGCATCACTTGAAGGGCAGGTTGAAACATTGAGAGGAGTGACAGAAAACGTTATAGTAGGAGCTACCGTACCTGTCGGCACTGGAATGGTAGACCTGTACATGAAGGTGAAGGACAATGAGAACACTGGAAAAAGTGATTAAGAATGCTATAGCCACCGACAAGTACAAGAGTGGCATCAAGGAAGTATTGCAGTCAGTCAAAGGCTCCAAGCTGATAATCGTCAGCAAGTCCATTGACCCTGAATATAGAAAAAAGCTAGAAGATCAGGCCAAGTCTACCAATGTCACAATCTATGAGTACCCTGGTACTTCCGTGCAGCTGGGCAAGCTCTGTAATAAGCCCTACAGGATCACTACTATAGCAATCAAGAGCGGGACAGCAGACGAAATAAGCGCCATAGTATCAGAAAAAAAGGACAAGTAATACAAAAAAGGCACCTGTGAGATATAAATTGAGTTGTGAGAATGTTTTGTTGTTGCTGCTGCCATATCACCCATCTTTTGCATTATATTTCCGTATAGGGACGCTGTGAAAATGACTGAGATTAAGCTTACTTCAGATGAGTTGCGCCTAATTTCCCTCTTCCAGAGCATCACAAGCGCAACAGCAAGAGACTGTATTGTAGACGACAAAATGGACCGCGTTATTTTCGTTGTAAATAAAGGCCAGATGGGGCTTGCCATTGGTAAAGGCGGTTCTACTATCAAACAGCTACAAAACATGGTCGCAAAAAAGATAGAACTTGTTGAATTTTCTGATGATCCTGCAGAATTCATCCGCAATATGCTCAATGCTGATATGATAAATGATGTTCGGATATCCGAAAGAGGTGACGGGGCAAAGCAGGCAGTTGTGACAGTTGATCCTAGGAAAAAAGGAGCTGTAGTAGGAAGGGAAGGTAGAAATGCAGAGAAGGCAAGGCTTCTTGCGAAGCGATACTTCCAAATATCCCATGTGTTAATAGTTGGCCCTGAGCAGGGAAATAGTAGTAATAGGGTGATATGAATGGGTAAATCTCCACTAGGTCTGTTCGCAGGCAGGGTTCTTAAGGCAAAAAAGAGCCGTGCTCGGTGGTCAGAAAAATATTATAAGAGAAGGATGCTCATGCTTGACAAGAAGGCAAATCCTCTAGAAGGTGCGCCACAGGCAAGAGGAATAGTATTGGAAAAGGTTGGGATTGAGTCAAAGCAGCCTAACTCTGCAGTACGCAAGTGTGTCAGGGTTCAGCTGATAAAGAATGGCAAGTCCGTTACTGCCTTCTTACCAAGGGACGGTGCTCTTAACTTTGTCGACGAACATGACGAGGTAATTATTGGGGGTATCGGAGGCTCAATGGGAGGAGCAATGGGTGATATTCCGGGCGTCAGGTGGCAGGTGTTCAAAGTCAACGGTGTCTCATTGATTGAACTTGTCTATGGAAGAAAGGAGAAGCCGAGAAGATGAGTGGAAAGGAGCAGGTAAACATTCAACTGTTCCATAGGTGGGACATGAGCACTATCGAAATAAACGACCCCGGTCTTAAATCTGTCATTAATCTAAAGCCAGCCGTCATCCCAGTCACGTTTGGTAGGCATGAGCACCAGCGCTTGAAGAAAGCAGAGGTCAATATTGTCGAGCGTCTGGCAAACAAGATGATGCACTTTGGCAAAAAGTATGCAAAGAACACTGGCAGAATGGGTGGCAAGAAGGCAAAGATGCTCAACATAATCAAAACAGCATTTGAAATCATATACCTCGAAACTGGCAAAAACCCTGTAGATCTACTGGTAAGAGCAATCGAGAACTCTTCACCAAACGAGGACACAACTCGCATAGTATATGGTGGCGTTGTCTATCATGTATCGGTTGATGTAGCTCCGCTGCGTAGAGTTGACCTTGCACTTCGGTTTATTGCAGAAGGTGTAAGAGAATCGACCTATTCAAGCCTGCAGACCATAGAAGAGGCACTTGCCAAGGAAATCATTCTGGCTGCCAATAACGACATGGCAAGCCATGCTATCAAGAAAAAGAACGAGCAAGAAAGAATCGCAATGGCTTCAAGGTAAGCAGAGCTTTTTTCCTCCTCCTCCTCTTCTTCTTCTTTTTACAGAATTTTTTGTGAATTAAGTCTTTTTGCTAATATTACGAAAAGTGATATTTTTACTGTAATATTATTGTCATGCTACGACTCAACTAATTATGGACTATATGTCTCCACTTGATACTAATAATATAATACATTAGTGAATACTGCCATGCAGTAGGTTGACAGTAGTCGCAGTTTTTATGATTCTGGAGATATATATGTTCTCCAATACATGTCAACCATAAATCATGTATTAATAATAATGCATTTAAGTAAATGCTTCTTTATGAAGTAGTGATATTACAACATGGTATTTGAAGTTGAATTGGAGTTAACAATAAACGAAGAAGATGGCTCTGTTGTAGTCCAAAAGATGTCAGAACTTGTAAACAAGGCAAAGGAACTTGGTTTTGTTATAGTGGAAGCTGAAGCGGAACAAGAGGATGAAGACGAGGAAGAAAGCAACAACCATGAGAAAAAAAAGGAAGAATAATACTATACACCTACTACATCCTGAACTTAAGGACAGCATCAGCTGCCGCCCCCGCAAATAGACCTAGCGAGCAGCGCAGAGCGAAGGAATTTGTGTTAAAATCACACTAGCTTCTTTTCTCCCTAATATGGCTGCTGATTGTTCAATTGTTCAATCTGTCCCAGTTATCCGGATTATGAAACCTAGTATAAGCAAACATTCCAGATTACTATTCTTTGGTTCTCTAGAAGAAGGTATACAACAACAAAAAAGATGTAAGTTCCTTTAGGTTAGTTGTGGCAAATAGTGTTCACTATGTATGATGACTCTTCAACAAAAATCAACGAAAAATATCTCCTTCCTAAAGGAGCAAATTAACCATGAGAACAAAGCCCAAAGTGAACAAAACCTTTCAGATACAGAATTAGACGCTATTAGGTCTTCAGATGTGAAAATATTGAATCCGTCATTATGCAAGCAAGACTCTATAAAGAATAGTAAAGATACCCTTGAATCCGATAGGTTGTTTACAGAGCTTG
>JAICPK010000099.1 GCA_025929855.1 Nitrososphaera sp. | reverse complement strand
GGTCGGATTATCTTTTCTTGCTGCATCAGGAGTTTGAGGTCGTCAGCATATGCAATTCCTGCGCCACTTTCACAGCGGTCGAGAAACTCAAGATAAGCCTCGTCGGTACTGCCAGCTGTGGGCACAATTGCGCAAATATTGCATTTGAAACATCGAAATATCAGCCGTCCATCAAATATCTTGTCGACTCCAACTGAATGTAGAGAGCTGCACTTTGGACAGCGATAATTTGTCAAGCAGCAGGCGCATAAGCAGAAGCAAGATAATTGTTTTTCTGTGTTTTTAGGCACCTGTGAGACAGTATCAAGGTAATGCTTGAAGCGATCCGTAATCTGTTTTGAGATATATATCCAGATGCCCATACGAAAGGCACAGCTTACACACTCCAATTAAGAAATTGAAGAGGTACAAGGTAAAAAGATTAGCATATAGGCTGAAAACTAGCTATAATAATGGCGTAGTCATAGAAGCTGCCAGCTAGTTGTCCGGTCTTGGAAGCCGCTACTGGACTGAGGTGATGGAGGTATTGCGCGCAATCATCCCAGTTTATGATAAGGTCAATAAGGTGATCTCGCTTGGTAAAGACGATAAGTACAGACTAAAAGGTATTAAAGTCCGTGTTAGGCCAGGCAATATGATACTTGATGCCGGCTCTGGATACGGCAACATGTCACGTTTAGCACTTGCAGAAGCTCACGGTGATGCAAAGATTGTAATGTACGATCCACTACTCGAGATGCTTGCCAATGTCAAGAATTACTTGCTAGGTTCGCATGCAGCGCTATGTTCCGGTGTTTTTGAGTACATGCCTTTCCGCGAGGGCATATTTGATGTTGTGCTCTGTGGCTATTCTCTTCGAGATTCAATACATCTTCAACAAGCAATAGCGGAGATGCACAGGGTGCTAAAGACTGGCGGCCGGCTTGTAGTAATTGATCTCGGCAAGCCAGACAACTATATATTAAGAGGAATTGTTTCTGTATATCTAAAATATTTTCTTGGAATATTCGCTTACTTGGCCGCTGGAAATTCCGGATTAAAATTCAAAACGCTCTACGGTACCTATGTACGCTGGCCCAAGAATTCAGAGCTTGAGTACATGCTAAAAGAGAAATTCTCTCGTGTGCAATTTGATAAGGGCATGATGGGTGGCGCCGTCATCATAGCTGCATACAAGTAATAGTGTAAGGTTGCAATGAATCACGCTGTATTACTCGTTGCAATTTGCTCTGCCATCGTTGGCATTTCATACGGCATGCACTCACCCATTGTACCCGTATTTGCCAGAGAGCAGCTTACGGCCGATTATTCGCAAGTAGGCCTAATCGGTACTGTTAACTATCTTCCCTATATGTTTGCTCCATTCTTTGTAGGCATTTTGTTGGACAGGCTCAACAAGTCCTATGTTCTTCTCTCTGGCATCCTACTGAATGTATTTTCAATTTTCATCCTTTCTAGTGTCCAATCAACGCTAGAACTAATGTTTTTTAGAGTTCTCACAGGAGTTGCTCATGCTTTGTTCTGGCCTTCTTCTGAGGTTCTGATATCTATCAATTCATCCGCTCAAGACAGGCGAGTCAAGAATATTTCTGTATTCGTTGCAGCCTGGATTTTAGGCTTCATGGTCGGACCCATTATTGGGAAGGTGATTCTAAGCGCATTTGACTATTATGTTCTGTTCCAGCTTGCTGCTGCCACTATGGCAGTAGCAATTGTGCCATCAGTACTTCTGCGTTCCTACGGTTGGCCGGATGTCCAAAGAGAAGATCTAGAGATGGTTCGAACAGGCTCTGTTCAATTAGCGAAGGAAATTGCCAATCACCCAAGGCTTGCTGGAGTGATACTTTACTATGCGATCACTTTTGGAGTAGTGCTTGCAGTATACCCGGCGTATATGAGCGACGTATCACTTACAACTCAAGAGATTGAGCTAATGTTCTTCTTTTTTGGCATCTCGCGCTTTGCTACTCTTCTGCTGCTTGTGACAAGGATATCGAGATATGGTGACTTTGCGCTTGCACTAGCTATTTCGACAACGGCAATAGGCATGATCATCTCTTTTTCGTCAACATCAGTTCTCTCATTTGCAGTATCAATTGCTCTATTTGGGCTATCGACCAGTATATTCTACCCAGTCTCCTTTGGTCTTGTTACAATGGACACACCATCTGGACATGTCGGTTCAAAACTGGGAGTCTATAACACCCTATTTGGCGCTGGGTTGACGGCCGGGCCAATAATGGCTGGATTTGCCTCAGATGCATTTGGTTCAGGCACCCCATATCTTGCATTTTTTATCATAGGGAGCATGTTTGCAGCAGCAATCACAATATTTAGAAAAGGCCGTAATCATTTTTAGGCATAAGGTGCTAGTTTGTATGGAATGCAAGCACAAAAGGATATCCTTGAAGATCAAGTGCCAGATTACGGCCTTGAGGCGCTCGTGAGCATAATTGACGACGACACGGAGCTCATTGCAGCGCTCAAGGAGGCAGGCGAGCACTTTTCTATATTCAGACGCCGTTCACACGGGCGCATGACCTAGATTATTGAAACCCTGCGGCCCACTATCTTTATTCTTTCTTCGCAAAAGAGTCTTACAGCTTCGGGGTAAAGTTTATGTTCTTGCTCAAGTATTCTTGCGGACAGGCTCTCTTCATTATCCCCCTCCGTTACTGGCACTGCCTTCTGGAGTATCACGGGTCCGGAGTCCACTCCTTCATCTACAAAGTGGACTGTGCAGCCGCTAATTTTTACACCATAGTCGAGTGCCTGCTTCTGTGCATTGAGTCCGGGGAATGCGGGCAGGAGAGCGGGGTGGATGTTCATGATCCGCATTCTATACTGTCTTACAAACTCGGGGCTTATTATCCTCATAAAACCCGCAAGGCAAACAAGGCCTGACTTTGGAGTGACGCCATGCTCGTGCAGTGTGGTAACTAGAATTTGGTCGTAGTGCCAGCCCTTCAAGCCATCAGATGGTATTACCTTGGTATCTATCCCGTATTTTTCTGAAGCAATCTTGAGCCCTGGGGTCCCTGGCTTATTTGAAATTACAATGCATGGATTCGCATTTCTTATCCTACCTGACTTTATTGCAGACAAAATTGCATCCATATTGCTCCCCCTTCCAGAGATTAGCACTGCAAGGTTGATCAAGTGTCTTTTATAACTTGTCTCCAGCCTATTCTTAAACATCGCTGGTCAGTTTCTCTTACCATATACCTACCAGGTTTTTCCAACATCACATTGTGGAGATCCTGAAACTAGATCTAAGGAAATTTGTAATATTTTGGATTCAAAATTCTATATCTATGAGAGTACCTGACTTGCTGTGCATAATGGATGGAAGACCTCGACCACAAGCTACTTTTGGCTTTTCTTATAGTAGCTAAATCTTAAAATACTCATGTCCTCTAAGCATGACGGCTCTAATGAAGGCGAAAGTTAGTCTTGGCCAATCAGGCATAATGATACACCATAGAGATACTGCAATCGCGCTTGACCCTTCACGTCCTGCCAATTGCCACGTTACTTTCGTATCTCACGCTCACGTGGACCATCTTCACAAGCCTAGTATAGAAAAAAAGAATAAGAAGAGTCAGGTGCTAGCATCAAAAGAGACCGCTTTAATTGCACAGGCGAGGGGTTACAAAATCGGTAACCCCGCTGAACAGCATGATGGCTTTAGCCTTATAGACACAGGGCACATCTTGGGATCGCGCGGCCTTCTGATAGGCGAGGACATCTATTACACCGGAGATATGTCAATGCGAGAGCGTGCTTTTATGAAGCCAGCGAAGGTACCTCATGCCAAGACGTTAATAATTGAGTCGACCTTTGGCCGGCCGCGGTATGTCTTTCCGCCAATATCTGAAGTGACACACAAGACAAATAAGATAATTTCTGAAATGTACGACCTTGGTATACCTGTAATATTGATGGGATATACACTTGGTAAGGCCCAACTTTTGACAAAGCTGTTCGGCCATTGGGACCCAATAATACATGACTCTGTTGCCAAGATAAATTCAGTTTACTCTGAACTTGGAGTAAAACTGAAGAGCGTTATGACTCACTCACAGGCGGAGGCGCGGGGTCTCCTGGCAAAGAACCGACCTTGGGTGATGGTTGCCCCTCTTATGTCTTCCAAGTGCGCCTTTTTGAGGGACATGAAGCACACATATGGAGCAGTGACCATTGGGTTCACTGGCTGGGCAGTAGGTACTCGTTACAGGTACATGATGGGCCTTGACTATGTC
>JAICPK010000054.1 GCA_025929855.1 Nitrososphaera sp. | reverse complement strand
TTTTTAGTTCTTTACAATTGTAAACTCCTATCCCTATATAAGAGAAGGTCCAAACGTTAGGCATATGGCAACTGATCCGGTATGTGGCATGTTTGTTGAAGAAAAGCCAGATTCCATCCAGCACATAGTGGATGGAAGGAAATACTATTTCTGCAGCACACAATGTCTCAATGAATTTACAGAGCCGGAAAGAGAACTGCGAAAGTTGAAGAAGCATGTGACAATAAGCATTGCCCTTACAATTCCTATTATAATACTAACGCTACCCCACATGTTTCCTTCACAACTTGAAGATTTGATTCCCCTTCCAATGGAGACCAGCAACTATATTATGCTGGCGTTAGCGACACCAATCCAGTTCTGGATAGGTTGGCGCTTCTACAAGGGTATGTGGGATGGAATAAAGGCTAAAGCATCTAACATGGATACACTAATAGCGCTAGGAACTAGCGCAGCATACGTTTATAGCGCAGCTGTTACAGTTGCACCCGGCTACTTCCCATTTGGGTCAGTGTATTTTGAAACTGCTGCAATCATAATTACTTTAATCCTGGTAGGAAGACTGCTAGAGACAAGGACAAAGGAGAAGGCATCAAGTGCAGTAAGGAAACTTATGGATCTCCAGCCTAGGATGGCTAAGGTGATAAGGGAAGGAGACAGAGAGGAAGAAATTCCTGTCGAGCAGGTACAGCAAGGAGACCTCCTTGTCATAAGACCCGGTGAGCGTGTGCCTGTCGACGGTGTTGTAATGGATGGAGTATCTTCAATAGACGAATCTGCAATTACAGGTGAGAGCGTTCCTGTGGACAAGTCAATGGGAACCGAAGTTATCGGAGCTACAATAAACCAAAGCGGGCTTCTTAGAGTCAGAGCCACTAAAGTGGGTCAAGATACCGTGCTGTCCCAGATAATCACACTTGTAGAGAATGCAAGAATGGGCAAGGCACCTATGCAGAGGATTGTAGACCAAGTTGCAAAGTACTTTGTACCAGCAGTAATAGCCGTCGCAGTTGGCGCGGGGCTTGGCTGGTATTTTGCAGGAGGAGCAGGGCTAACATACTCGCTCCTTGCGTTCGTATCAGTGATAATTATAGCATGCCCCTGTGCGCTTGGCATCGCTACCCCTGCAGCGCTTATGATGGGGGCTGGCAAGGGTGCGGAGAACGGCATACTATTCAAAAGCGGCGAATATCTGGAAATTGCAAGAAAGGTAAACACTGTGGTGTTTGACAAGACAGGCACCTTGACAGAAGGCAAGCCGTCGGTCACAGATGTCGTAGAATTATCAGGAGACATCGGCGAAAACGAACTGTTGAGGCTTGCAGCAATTGCAGAATCAGGTTCTGAGCACCCGCTAGGACAGGCAGTAGTCAGAAAGGCAAAGGAGAGGGGCCTACCTGTATCAAACCCGGATTCATTTGAGGCAGTGTCAGGTCATGGGCTCAGGGCGACATATGCAGATCACACAATCCTAATTGGGAACAGAAAGCTGATGCATGAAAATGCAATCGAGATCGGCACCCGCGTTGATTCAATTCTATCAAGGCTAGAACAGGAAGCCAAGACAGCTACGCTTGTATCAATTGATAATAGGCTATCTGGAATAATTGCAATGGCAGATACGGTCAAGGAAAGCGCAAGGGAAGCGATTGATTCGCTAACTAACAAGATGAGCATAGAAGTGATAATGCTGACAGGCGACAATGAAAGAACTGCTAAGGCTATTGCGTCCAAGCTTGGCATCAATAGAGTAATCGCGCAAGTACTTCCGCAGCAGAAGGAGGAGATGATTGCAAAGCTCAGATCAGAAGAGGGCAGAGTTGTGGCGATGGTGGGAGATGGCATAAATGATGCACCGGCGCTAGCACGTGCAGACTTGGGGATAGCGATAGGCTCTGGAACTGATGTGGCAAAGGAAACAGGCGGGATAATTCTAATAAAAGGTGATGTAAGGGACGTAGCAACCTCTCTGGAACTAGGCAAAAAGACTGTATTGAAGATAAAGCAGAACCTCTTTTGGGCGTTTGCATACAACACCGGCTTGATACCCATTGCAGGGGGGGCTTTGGTACCCTTCCTTGGACTAAGTGTGTTTGGCTGGTTGCCTATCCTTGCTGGGGCTGCTATGGCTCTGAGCTCAGTAACAGTAGTAGGAAACTCTATACTGCTTGGAAAGTACAGACCACGTTATGCTGCAGCAGCAGCCGCCGCCAAACCAAAGGAAGAACAGCAGGTTTACTCCAATAGAGAACTGAAAAAAGTGTATACTCCGAGCGAGGCTTCCTCTACTTAATGGTATCTAAGAGTACTTGTTGGATCAAAACGCAGGAATCTTTATCTTTTCTTTCATAATAATTAAATCACATTAGCATTCACTCTATTGCAACGATTTGCCGGTAGACCTTGACGATACTGATATTGCAATACTAAAATCATTAATGGAGGATGGCAGAAAATCCTTCCGCGCTATCTCACGCGAGATAAAGGTGAGCACACCTACAGTCAAAAGCAGATATGAACGCCTTGTAAATATTGGGCTTATCAAATCAGTCAAACCAGAGATTGATTTATCCAAAGTAGATAGCCGAAAGAAAAACCAGTTCTTTGGAGAAGAAACCATCAAGCAGCTGGAGCAACAAAAGAAACACTTCCATGTAAAATTAGAGAACATGAAGGTAAAGATGCAATGTGAATATTGCGGCGGACCTATACATGCCAAACCCAAAGTACTTGAGTTTGCAAACTTTCAGAGATTTTTCTGCTGCATTGGCTGCAAAAACCATTATAAGGAAAAGTATGAAGGCAGGATACGGTCTATAGTAGAACAGTACAAAGAGATGCAAAAAGAGGCGAAAAAACTAACTTGATTTTGGTAGAATCAAATTATTACTTGGCACCTTCTAAACTACCAAATTAATGATATCATCATTTCGATGTTTTTGCACTAGTCATTGTTAGGACTTTATGCTAATATAATAATCAAGTTGCCACATAGCTGGCACAGAGCGAGGAAAAAGCCAAATCCACTATAGTGCTATGTATTCCCCCTGGAGGTTTAGATATTGTCATGTGACACGGTCGGTTTACTGACGACTGGAAAACAAGAAAAAGGGGTACTTCTGTTCAGCATGGAACAGATGTAATGCCCTACTGCTGCTACTCCGCTTCTCCTTCTCCTCCACCAGCAGTAACATCTGGTGTAGTATTTTCAGTAGCAGTAGCTGTTGTACTTATTGTTCCATTCATACCAAGCATCAGCATAGGACCAAACGTCTGTCCTGCATCAGTTGATACTCTTAGCATAGAGTCGCTAGACCTAGTTTCTGGATTAGTTTCCGCTTTCTCACTCCCATGATGTTACGCTATTTATTCTAGCCCACTGCTGTCGCCATCACTTAACCTCCGCCTTCACCTTCGCCGCCTTCAGCTCCACCTTCGGCACCTGTAGCTCCATCTCCAGTTGTCACGCCTCCAAGTGCAGCAGTGGTATTAGTGGCACCGCTGCCTGCAGTTGTAGTCGCGTTACCTCCTAATGCACTGAGAGCCATATCCAAATACATCATTGCACCTTGGGTATCATTATTCTGCAATGCGATCCGCGCTTGTTCAAGATTCATTCTTAAATCTGTTTGATTTCCTCCGGTACCTGCAGTAGTAGCATTTCCGCCTGTGGTTCCACCTTCAGTAGCACCAGCTAATTGCTGCCCTACCGGAATGACTGTTTGAGCAGTGCCACTCTGAGTGGTATCAAATGGTGGGTTGAGGCCAGTGCCAATGATCGTCGCTACCAAATTGAAGCTTCCCTCGGTATCAAACGTCACCGTTTGCTCATCAGACCCAGAATGTGTGTGAAGCTCTGTCATTGACTGAACTGTTCCACCGTTTTGATCTGTTATTTCAAAGTTGTAATTTACATGGCTTATAGGCTCACCTGAAGAGGGCTCCTGGAACTCGAGTGTGAACTCTGTATCCTCACCCGGCTCTATCTCCATCGGCTCCCAGCTAATTAGCACATTTACGGATTGATTGTCTGTTGCTACAGTTACTGGTTGGGGCGTTGTTGTTGTAGTAGCGGTGGTAGTAGCTGCGACTGGAATTGTAATAGTTAATGCAGTCATTATTATTATTGCCAGTGTAAAGATGGTCGCTGCTGGTATGGTATGGTTGTAATTCTTTTTGCCATTATTGAGGTCTATCATATCTCCATGAGAACACAAATGCAAAGGATAAAAGATTTCTCTTAATAGAGAGGGTGAGAAGAATTGATCATTTGTAGCTATTGTAATTGTTATCAAGCAGTTTGTTAGCAATATAATTTAACTGGCGCATACGCTAGCACGTGCGCTTTCCTCATTCTGCTGTAAACCTTTTACAATGTATTCTGCTTCATTTCTTCCCATACTGCCTCCTTTAAGCCGAGCATCTTTCTAAAAGAGTTTGCAGTGGAGGGACCAAAGCCAGCGTAGTGGTTATTAGCTGCCACAATTGCAAACTTTGCCATGTGCTTGACGCTGCTAAGTGAGTTTGACCATCTTTTCAACTCTGTGAGCCGGTCTTTTTGCACCGTGCCAAAGTCTTTTTCGTCTATGCTTCTGTCACCTATGAGGCGTAAATACACAAAATCTGAAGTTAATTCAGCAGGGGTCTGTATAGTGTCCAGTTGGCTCCAAGCTAGGCAAATGTTGTTGTCTGAAAGTAACTTGTAGACACTCTTGTCAAACCAAGACTTATGTCTGAATTCAATCGCATATCTAAAGTCGGGATCGAGCATATGAATTAATGCCTCTAACTTCTTCAGGCCCTCCTTTGCAGTAAGGGATGGCGGCATTTGCAGCAATAGTGCTAAGAGCTTTTTGCGTAACGGTCGCATGACATCGAAGAAATAGCGAAGCTTGTTGTTATCAGGATCTGCTAGTCGCTTCTCATGAGTGATAGATCGATGAAACTTGGCTGCAAACCTAAAATTGTCAGGAGTCACCGATTCCCATCGTTTTGTCATGAAAAGGTTTGGGGGGTTATAGAAAGAAGAATCAATCTCAACAAAATCAAAAACTTGGCTATAGTACTTTAGAAATTCCTTGTGTTCTAGGTTTGATGGATAAAAGTGGCCAAGCCATGCATCGTAGGACCAACCAGAGCAGCCTATGTAGAATAATAGTTCCAATTAAGTAAGAAAAGTTGTCAATTACTACCCTATAAGGTCATTGCAAAGAAGTTATCTTTGTTACTTTGTTTGAATTTGTTATTCTGGATTCTTGTCTACGTATATATGCAGCAACCAGTCTTTATCTTTCCTGTTCTTCGTACCACATAAATAAGCTTGCTCACCTCTGTAGAGGGATCTTTGTTTGCCGGTTCATTCCTCTCTCTTATAAGTCACATATAACACAGGTCCATTCCTTGTTGATTCGTCTATCTTGAAAGAAGGATACTTGTTGCTGTCGCTTAGAGATATTACCTCATAAATTAAAGGCCAGATGATTTTGTTGTCTCGTTCCACGTCTTCAGGCCTATTCCAATCACGTACCTGATAGAGGCTGCTAACCTTCTCATTTCCACGAGATGCGGCCTTGAGTACATCGACTAATGGAACAAAGGTTTCACCAAATGAGGTCAGGTTAATCGCAGCATTTTCAAGCGCGGCCCAGATCTCATCACGGTCTTCAGGTGTTATGATTTTGCCTGCAACTGAATCTGCCACTGGGGTAAAGTCGTCCATGCTTGTCCTTAAGCCTGACGACTTGACGCATTCTTTGCATTTGGCTCTCCATGTCTTCACTCGACCGCGCTGGCTATACACTTCGCTAGGGTAGGACATCTCTGCCTTAGTCGAATAAGTTGTGTTGCAGTAGGTGCATGTTAGACTAGCTGTGGCTTGATCAAATCTTTCTTGGTCTTTTACGTCTACTATAACCATTATTACTCGTTATTCTCCACATGCTCCTCTTTCTTTGTTGCTATTCTCTTCACTTTGATAAGGCCATGCTCCGGGGTAAAGGTGTCTTCAGATTCCTATCGGCAACCTGATGATGTCTTTAACCCTTATCTCCTAAGCTGTATTAGTGTGTCTTTGTGGGGGGAGAGTATTTTTGAGAGAACAATATATCTATACTTCCACATCAGGTGAAAATGCACAGGCAGATGGCATGTTTGACTTTGGCATAATGGTTCCAACTACACATTTGAGCATACCCTTACCGAACCCTGAGACTATCCTTACTTCTGCATACTGCATCCAAACATGGTTAGAATAGTCCACATTATTAGCTAACTTCTTTTCTATCCGTTTCATAAGAATAGAGAGGTCTTGCGTGCGTGTTACTATGGGGGTCTTGACTTTATGATTCCCTTCTTCTTCTGAAGTACTGCATATACTTCAGGTAACGCATAGACAAATCCAATATGTATGCAGTCAGTTTTCTCATCTAGAAGACACTGTAACTCTTGGTTCCTTATCATTACTTCTGCTATTCTATCCCGCTTGTTATCCTTAATTATTACCCTGTCTTGTTCAATTGCAATCTTTTCAAGGAACGGCGCATGCTTGACAAAGGCTTCATATTTAGCCATTGTTTCCTGCATCATGCTAGTTACAAAGCTCGAAAAGCTTATGCCTTCGCCTACCTTATGCTCTTTCTTTGCTTTCTTGTATAACTCATAGTATTTGTTAAAAATGTGCTCTTTTACTGTGATGGTTTTAAAGCCTGGCTTTGGCATATTTGTTAAGGTCAAGGACGGTTAG
>JAICPK010000056.1 GCA_025929855.1 Nitrososphaera sp. | reverse complement strand
GCGCTCCAGTATGATGTGTGGGTGACTCCAGGTCGAGAAGAAGCGATCAATATCTCAGAAGGCGGCCAGACTCAGCAGGTCAAGATCAGGAACTATTATGGCGCCATCGATAGCTCTAATTATGATCCAGAGACAAAGACAATCCAGTTTTCAATGCCCTTTAACTGGACTTCTGATATGATAAGCAGGATAGGCATGCTCCATACGGAAGTGTTCATACCAAAGGCTATACCTGACTTTAACAAACAATCGCTCAATGCTACAGTAAATGGCGTAAGCGTTCCGGTGGCAGTAGATACCTATACTCCCGACTCCACTATCGTGCACTATACCATATCAAAGACCAACCTTGAAAACATCGCTAGCAAGGTGACGTCTGAGAACAGGACGCCGGACAAGGCAGTGTTTGCACTGAGCCCTTCAGACCCTGGTAGTGAAGTCAAGGTGACTCAGGTCTCTGCCGAGTCAGAGAATTATAAGGTGGGCCTCACATGGCCGGAACAGATTCTCCCACAACAGCCAGTAACATTTGGCATCAGAATAACTGACAAGTCTGATACGCCTGTGTCTACTGCCGCATACGAATTAGTCCTTGCGGACAAGGATGGCAACGAAGTAACACGCTCTGGAGGAGTGACATCTCCCGAGGGTATATCTTCTCAGGATGTGACGTTTGCATCGCCTGGGCCGTTTAATGTGCGGGTAGAAAAGATAAAGGACACGAACGAAATGGTGCAATCAGGCCTGACTGTGGTGCCCGAGTTCCCAGCAGGTATCGCTTCTATAGTGACCATAGTTGCAATAACTGCAATTATAATAGCTGCCAAGAGGGTGTCGTTACTTCAGATGGGCAAGGTGTATTAGATACATTGCCCTACTTAATTTCATGTCAGATGACGAGTATCGCAAGTTGTCGCAAAGTGAGATAGAGCAGGAAGTAGGCAAGCTTAATAACTGGAAGGTTGTCAATGGCAAGATAAACAAGACATTTGAGTTTGACGACTTTGTGCAGGCATTTGGATTTATGACAAAAGTTGCAATGAATGCAGAAAGGATGAACCACCATCCAGAGTGGTTCAACGTTTACAACCGCGTTAGGATCGACCTTGTGACACATGATGTCAATGGCATAAGCAACTATGATATTGATCTTGCAAAGATCATCGACACTATTGCCAAAATTTGAACATCTACTTTACGACATAGTTAACAGAACCCTATAACGAAAGGATAATTCAGCTAGAAGGA
This sequence comes from Nitrososphaera sp., assembly GCA_025929855.1. Classification (GTDB taxonomy): domain Archaea; phylum Thermoproteota; class Nitrososphaeria; order Nitrososphaerales; family Nitrososphaeraceae; genus Nitrososphaera. The sequence continues at coordinate 5,466 of JAICPK010000056.1, read as the reverse complement.
GAGAAGAAAACGCTATCGTTGTTTAGTAGAAAACAAATATCAAGAATTTCAGAAACGATAAGATTGTGCCACTATGTTAGTTCGTCATCATGTTACCGGAATAATGTTTGCCCTTGAAGAAGGAATCTTCAATGTAACAACTCCATCCAAATATGTTGCCATTCCAGTCACTTTTTCTCCCTCTTTGATAGAGATAGGCAACGATATTCTTTTATCTATTTGGACTGGTCTCTGTTTATAGAGTACGGTGCCGAGTCTTTCATCCTGTGGTTCCATTCTTTTTGCTCTTATTGACAGAACATCTTCTTCAATACTAATCCTGATCTCATCTCTCTTAAAACCTGGTAAGTCAATCTTAACAATCAGACCATTTTCATCTTCATACATATCTATTGCTGGCATTACAAATTCGTAAAACTCACGTGATCTTCTGCCTATCTCTCGAGATAACTCTCGAGCTGCATAATGGATTAAAGTCATACAACATTAGATTTTGCGTTCATTGCATAAATATTTTCTACCAGCATTTACCTTGGGAGCTGCTTGGTGACCTCAAGCAACATAAAGTAGTTACAACAGGTCCTGAGTCTGTCTGTGCTTTATATATTTCCCATCATGTTACGACGATTGTCTCTGTTTACACCTTCATGGTCTTTGACAACTCCTTGCCATATATGATTATAGGGTTTAGGGTTTAGCGCTTATTCATTTCTTATTTACTATATTCACTAGCAACAAGAAGACCCTATGATCCCAGAGAAAGTGATGCAAACCATGTAGAATAAATTGTTGATTTTATCCGTGACTTTATTGAGCAATACAAGGTGATGCATATATCCCATGGTTAGTTCAATTTCAACTATATCGTATTGAATTCGCTTCGATTTCATCTCTGCAAGACTAACACATACTAGTATTTGTTTAGCAATTTGTACTTCATGTTATCTTTAGAGGAATAGACTATTTCGTGCTAATACTTGCTCCTTTTTTTGCAAGTAATGATCAACTAATTTATCTGTTGTAAAGCCATCTACACATCGCTCATTTAATGAATTCATATAAATGACGATCTGGTAGTCAGGTGGCATCGGTGAAAGACAGGACGAGGTTATCAGAATGTACCACAGAGTAGAAAGTACTGTGCAGGCAGTAATCGGTAACTTGAAGCACTAAGACTTGATGATTGAAAGGAATAGGCTAGTTGACGCAAGGAAAAAAGGTACATTGCCTCATCTAGTCGGACTGGTTATAATAGGCTAGCAATGCGGCAATGGTCTTGGCGTCATTAATCTTGCCATTCAGACATTTCTTGATCGCTGTACTCAGTTTTATCTTCTTTATCTGGATATTCTCATCGTCATCGAGAAGGCCTTTCTTTATTTCTCTCAGGTTTGTAGCAACAAATACATGCATCAACTCAGTAGAGTAGCCTGGGGCAAGATAGGCTTTCAACAGTGGTCTGAGAGTGCCGGCGTAGCCGATCTCTTCTGCCATTTCGCGAGCTGCTGCTTCTCTTGGCGTTTCATTCCTTTCTATCTTGCCTGCCGGAATCTCTAGCAGCACTTTGTTTGCTGCGCGGCGGTACTGAGTAACGAGAATAACGCTGCTATCTCTGATCGCTACTATCCCGACAGAGTTTTGATGTCCGACAATTTCCTTATCTACGAACTTACCATTTAGCGAGAATTTATCTTTCCTAAGATTGATGCCACCAGAATAGATCCTACTACTTTCAATTACTCTGATACTTTTCATATCTTTATAGCTCTCAGCTAGCGATTAAACCTATTCGTTAATTTTATATCAGATTGACGTATCCTTTGATACGTGGAGTTCATTGATGGCGATGGCAATATCATTGTGCCAAAGGCCGTCAGGCCGATAATTGACCTCAAAGAGACGCCACTTGGCAGCAAGAAAGGAGCCATAAGACAATACCGCTATGGCGTCCTCCACATCAGAGAATATGATACTCATTATAGTGTGCACATGGACACGGTGGATCCATCAAGTAACCCACTTGGGCACCTGCTTGTGGATGCACCAGAGTACTTAGCAGGCGCTACAGCTGCATTCATAGTCGGCAGGCGCTTCGGCACAACGGTCTACAATATGCGCAAAAAGGAGGGCAAGAGCACAAAGGACGCTGTCATCGACGCGATTCTGGCTGGATACATCGCCGGCTCTGCTACAGGCAACTTTGTTTTTAACATGACCAACTCGCTGAAAAAGAAAAGGAGTGAATAAGCTCAACGGAGAGCCCAGCCCAGATCAGAAAAGAGGACACAACTTCTGTCAAAGAAGCATCAGTCTATCCTCCTCCTTCAAAATTGCATCTGGCTAAGGTAGTGCTCAAACTTTTGCCCATCGTAATAAATTTGCGGCGAGACAGGCGCGAATGGGTCAAGCGTGAGGGCAAAAATGTCAATGAGGAAAAGTACCGTAGACATGCTCGTAAAGTGCTCAAAACATTCATTGAGCTTGGGCCGTCATACATCAAACTCGGCCAGTGGCTTTCAACCCGGGTAGACATTTTGCCGCTACCCTACCTTGAAGTGCTCTCAAAATTGCAGGATGACGTCCCTCCTGCACTGTTCTCACAGGTAAAGCCAGTACTTGAAAACGAGTTAGGCAGTGTAGAGGATGCATTTGAAGAGTTTGATACTGCTCCTCTGTCTGGAGCAAGCCTTGGACAGGTCTACTTAGCAAAGTATGATGGTAAACAGGTTATAGTCAAGGTGTCCAGGCCAAACATAGAAAGAGTAATTGAAGACGACATTTACATTATGAAAAAAATATTGCCTCTTGCAACACGGTTTATCGATCCAAATCTGAGATTCTCGGCAGAAGGCATGATGGCACAGTTCATAGAGACGGTACATGAGGAGATGGACTATCGCATAGAGGCGGAGAACCTGATTACAATCAAGCGCAATCTGGCAGGCGATTCGTCAGTCATAATACCGGACATATTCTTGGAGAGGACTACTAGACATGTGCTTACAATGAAATATGTTCCTGGCATCAAGATAACTGACATTTCAAGGCTGGATGAAAAAGGAATCGACAGAGAAAAGCTTGTAATGCGCGTGCATAGACTGTTCTTCAAGATGCTTCTTCGTCACAATATCTTTCATGCAGATCCGCATCCAGGCAACATTTCAGTTGCAGACGACGGCCGCCTGATACTATATGACTTTGGAATGGTGGGAAGGCTTGACAGCGAGACCCGTATCCGCCTTATCCGCCTCTACCTTGGCCTGATAGATAAGGATCCCGAGAGGACTGTCAACGTGTTGATAGAACTTGGGACGCTTGAGCCCACAGTGAACCGTTACGTGGTTGAGCGAGGCATTGCACTCAGTATACAATCCCTGCATGGTAGGCAGGTCGACAAGATGGAGGTAAAGGCTCTAGTAGACCTTGCAAACAAAACAATGAGCCGATTTCCTTTCAGACTTCCAAAGAATCTTGCACTCTATATGCGTATGTCTTCTATTCTTGAGGGTATCTATTACCACCATAAGGTGACATTCCAGTTCGTTAAGGTACTTGCAGGCCTACTTGAAGAGGAGGGTCTTTTACGTGACGCCTATATTGAGGAAGTAAAAATATCTGCAAAGAGGTTTGCAAAGGGAATTCAGGATTCAGTAAGTGTGGCGCCGCTGTTAAAGACATACCTTGAAACGAAAGGAAGCACAGGCAGATATGAGAAAAATAATAGCGCGCTTGCAGCAAGTATACTTGCTTCTGCATTGTTTATTGGATCCGCCTTAATGTTGCCATACAACTTTTATCTTGCGTACGGTGGTTTTGCCGCATCTGCTGCTGCAATTGCAGTGACATTGAAAAAGAAAATTTAGACTATATATATGCTGGGAAAGTAGCTCCTAAACTAGGACATCACATATAGATATAATGACTGATGCAATGTTATATGATGAGTATTATATTTGGTAAAGCATAATCCTGTATCAATTGGGCTGCAATCCGTTCTTTCGCTTTTCAATCTCAGAATCTTACTATAATTAAAAAGTGGCAAAAAAATCAAATATGCATTTACGTTATTGGAATGTTTGTCGATTCCGGTATAGGTATTCTGAGTGTTACTATGCCATTTTCGTATTTCGCCTTGCCTTCCACCTTTTCCTCTTTCTCTTCCTTAAACGATATTGGCAATAGAACCATTTTGTCTATCTTAAGTGGCCTTTGCCTGTAGTAGACCGTTCCAACTGGCTCTGCCTGCTCTCTCTTGGCAATTATGTATAAGATATTGCCTATGATTCTGAGATTAATATCCTTCTTGGCAAAGCCCGGAAGATCGATGGTGACTACTAGATCGTTGCCCTCTTCTATTATGTCGATTGCTGGCATGACAAACTCATAAAATTCTCTAGATCTGCCATCCAGCTCTTTTGCCAGCTCCCTCGCCATATATCTTCCAATGCCCATGGTATAATAACTTCAAGATGATATAAATCCCCTATTTCAAGCCCTGAAACTTAACAAAGTAAAAATACTCCGACGAGGATATGCACCAAGTCAATGTATGCCGGTTCTTACGAGATGCCAAACTGCAACGCCTGTGGTAGGCAAGTGAGGCCTGGAGAGCTGTCAGAAAGTTTCAGCTGTCCAAATTGCAGGAACGCAACGATATGGCGTTGCGAGGGCTGTAAGGGCAAGCAGAAAAAATACCAATGTACTTCCTGTGGACACAAAGGCCGCTAAGTGAGCACTTTGAAAAAGTTTGTAACAAGCTCTCTTTGGTTCTGCTGCATCGTGATAACAGCTTCTACTAGCTCTTTTTCGACTATTATCTGCTTAGATATTACTGACCTCAACTTCTTGATGTCAAGCGGCGCAATGCTATCAATTGTGCCGCTACTGTAGGCGTAAATGTATTCGTTGATGATCTTTGAAACAAATGACGGCGCCACTAATATCAGAAATAGCATACTCTCCTTCATTATCTTGGAATCAGAGTCGCTTGCTGACAGTGATGATATGTATGATCGCAGCAGCTGCATACGATTATCGCTCAGCTCCTCAATTGATGATGCTACCAAAATACCAGTATCTGTCAGTTCGTAGAATGGCACTCCTTCTAGCTGGAGTGCCTTTGGTCCCCTCCTCAAGGGCAGCCTTCCGCCTTCTCTTACCACACCTGCTGGAATGAGAACTTCGTCAAGGTCGCGGAATATGCCGGAGTAGATGTTTTGCCATAAGATACCGTGCTGCTTGGCAATGGCGTGTGCTATCGATGTCCTGGTGCGAAGATCTGGACTCTGCTCTGTAGCCAAATGTGCAATGATGCCGCGCTGCCTTTTTGCCTCGCCAGTGAACTTGTTCTTTCGGGTCTTAAAAGTATCAAATATGGCAATGGTTGACTTTTTCACTTGCAAGCAAGCACCATCCGCAAGGCTAATTTTTAGAGCAGTCTGTTAATATTTTAATTTGTTGTTTTTT
>JAICPK010000040.1 GCA_025929855.1 Nitrososphaera sp. | reverse complement strand
GCTCCATCATAGCCTCTGCTGCTCTCAAATCTGTATCATAATATGCTGTTTCAATGCGCTGATCAGCTGAAAGTGATGACACATTAAAACCTCTCAAAGGTGCAGCTGGCCCAAAAGGTGTGGCTTCGTGATCAAGTCTAAGTTCTTTTTGCATGTGGGCATCTGCTACGGGCCTTTTTTCAAATGTGGCTTCTGCTTCAGCAGGCCTCTCCGACATAGCGAGCTCTTGCATGTTCTCAAGATATCTGCTACTAGAAATGTCATGTACATTTACGTTCATTGTACCGAGCACAAGCGACAGACGGTAGTTCGCTATTTCTTCAATGCTTTTACCTGTCCATAGCTCCGTTCTATCCAAGATAGTGGTATCACCGTGCAGTGGAGGTATCATCGGTCCTATCCTGACCTTTGGATAACCATAACGACCCACAAAGATCGAAGGAGGGCTAGAGCCATCTATTGTGCCTAGCGAAAGCTTCGCAGAATTTGCCTTTATAAATTGTATCCAGTTCTCCTCAAGTTTTTTCTTTATCTCAGCTGGAGATGACAAATACTATCCCAATTGCATTTGGCACGGGATTTATAACATATATATATACATCATCTTCTTCAAAGTTAAACTCAGTTTTTCCATATTTTCACTAGTTATTCCCTAAGCACAGCGACAAGACCGCTATGCTAAACAACCTGATAACAAGCAGCTGGTGTTTCCGACCGAACGAATACCTTGAATTATTGTTTTTGTTATTCGACATATATGATCTCGTGTCAAGATTCAATTACAGCCACATGTTATTATAGCTCGAGGAGAGCAAAAGCTATTCATCAACAGATTCTGGGCTACATGGTTGGATCAGATTCATAAATGATCTAAACACATTTGTCGACCTGTTGAACTAGCCTTTTGCGGGAAGTTCCTTTAGACCATATATATATGCATGACGTCAACGTTACAGAGGAATAATTCTGTCTAACTGGAATTTTGCCTGGATCCTAAAGAATCGCTTTGATTCAATTAAGGAAATTTTATGACTTTGTAAATGCGGGCAATAGTTTATAACATTAATGATTTCGCTATTGCCACATAGTAGAGATTTCCAGATGGACCCGCTAGACAAGACCATTCTTGCTAACCTATATTCTAGCATGTTAGACCCTTCAATTCCACCATATGTCAGGCTAAAGGCGCGGCTGCCCATAAGTGAAGAATTCTACAATTCCATGGTAAGCCGTCTTGTCAAAATTGGCCTAGTAGAAGAATCTGATCCAACCAAGCTTACATTCATCGGCCGTGATGCACTAAAGGTCGTTCTCGTAGGAGGGGTTTTTGATCTCATCCACCCTGGTCACATTCATACACTCAAGGCTGCAAAAGCAGAGGGTGATGTGCTTGTCGTAGTGGTGGCAAGGCAATCGACCGCTCAAAAGATAAAGAAATATCGAAAGATCTACCATGACGAAAAGCTTCGCAGAGACCTAGTGACCTCGCTTAATTTTGTAGATTTAGCACTAATTGGCAAAGAAGGCACACTTTATGACACAGTCGAATATGTCAAGCCAAACGTTATCGCACTTGGCTATGACCAGGCGCACAGCGAAAAAGACATTGCCGAGAACTGCAAGAAACGCAACCTAAATGTCCAGGTTATAAGGCTGTCAACTCCGATACCCGGATCAAAGAGTTCAAAAATAAAGGAAGAACTGGGCGATTCAATCTACGGCATCTAAGCAAGCCGCACCTGGACCTTTATTCTGTCACCATTTTTGATTCCTGATACCTGCTTGATTGATATCGGCGCTATCACCTCAAGCATGCTATCATCATAGTGCGTGCGTTCAAGAACGAGTACAGCAGCATTATCTATTGCTCCGTCATTTATGGTTGCGCGATAGCACTTGACCCAGCCGTAAGTACGTGTGCCATCACTAAAGCCATTGATGAATATGGACGGATGCTTCCCAAGTTCGAGCCGGCCATTCATGTATATCTGATCATTTAGTCGGACATTTAGGGTCCCAGGGTACGGCTCGTAACCTAATTTTTCTCTAAATTGTCTCCTATAGCCCTCTAACGACATGTAGTATGCCCCCTCCCCCATACCCGAAATGACATTGCCCTCAAAATCCATTGTCGCAGGTGCAGATTCAAGGGCGGTTCTCAACGACAAATAGAGACTCTGTATCTCAGAATAGCCTTTGTCTGTGACTTTGACTGCATATTTTTGTCCTTTTTTCAGACGCTCAATGTAGCCGGAGGTTTCCAAGTCTAAGAGATGCTTTGAGGCTGCCTGTTGCGACCTGCCGATGCCCTTACCAAGTAGTGTGGTCGTTACTTCTACAAAATTGTGGCGGGCCCCTTTTGAGAGGAGCTCGATCAACGTCAATATGTGCTGTAGCTTGATTTCAGGCATTTATCTTTACTAGTTACTTATGCCGATGTCATCAAATGTCCTGATTCGTATATCTGCTGGCTTTTTCAAGTCTGTCATCCGATGTCCTACAATGTACTCGATACCAGCCTTATCGGCTGCATCAACCAGCCTCTGGGTGACAATACCGTCTATTACTAGAAGCTTACCTCCCTCTGCGCTATTAAGCCTCTTTATGACTTCCGACACTGGAACCTTAAGCAGAGTATTCATAGAGCCGTCTAGAACGACAGCCTCAAGCGTTTCATTTATTTGAGGAAAAACATCGCGGATTGCAGAAAGTATCTCTGCACTGTCCTCTCCGAGGGCCTCTTTAGATGGTTGCGCTGATTGTAGTGCTTCTTGCTGTCGAGTATGTGGAGCGCGGTAATCGTCTTGTGGCTCCCTTTCTCTCCTATAATTTCTCCTCTCGTAATGGTGCTGCTGCTGTTGATGATGAGAGGGTTGGTGGGGAGGATATAGAGGAGGTTGTTGAATAGATGGTACTTCAGACGAGAAAGCGTCCTTCAAGATTTCAGATATCTCAAGCGGAGTGCATTCCTCTACCTCCTTACCCGGCGGGGCTCTAAGCACCTTGTCTATCTTGACGACTCCATGCAGCTCCTTCAGAATGAGATCCCCTGCCCGATCGCCGTCAAGAAATGCCACTACACGCTTGCCTTCTGTAAGCTTTGTCACTGATTCATCGATCCTTGCACCTTCTATTGCAATAGCATTGTCAAAACCTGCGCGTAGAAGATTGACGACGTCTGCCCTTCCTTCCACAAGTATTATCCAAGTAGAGTCAAAGACTCCAGTACCGCAGGCCAGCTGTGCTTTTCCAAAGCTTGTCAGCTTACCGGGCTTGCTTGCATCATAAACATCCTTGAGCATCTCGTCTCCCTCGCTTATAGTTCTGGTAGCCCAATCTTGCACTATCTTCTTAGCACGGTCTACTATGACCTTCTTCTTTATTGCTCGAATGTCATCAATTCCAACCAGACCGAACTTAGCCGGAAACGGCCCCACCTTGTCAATGCTCTCGATGGCTGCAGCAATTAGTGCGGCAGTAGAAATGTCTGTACTCATAGGTATCAGGGCATCACCCCTAGCCATGTTGCCCCTAGTTTCAACGTTTACTTCAATTCTTCCAACCTTAGATACTTTTTGTAATTCATTTAAGTTCATTTCCGGTCCAAGGAGGCCCTCTGTCTGTCCAAAAATAGCACCTATAATATCGGCTTTCTCAACCAAACCATCAACTTCAAATTTTAACTTAACGTGATATTTTACTATACCTGTGGTGGGCAATTCCTTTCATAACCTCGCAGTTTGCTGGTATTATAGCTTTCACTTTTCTTTGCTTGAATATAAGTGCTTTGTAGAGCTTCAGAAATCATGTATAAAAATAAAGGTCCTTGCGGCTTCCCGTGATGCCTGACATGTGAGGTGCATAGATGACAAGATCCTCTACATGTCTTACTTTGCCATTTGTTATCCTTGCAAGTGCCCTCTTATATGACAGGTTCACGTTATGGCTGCTCAACTGGAGCTGAGACACTAGTCGGCTTGTAAGGTACTTACCCGTTCTGTCCATATCCAAGAGCAGAATTATTTTTTTGCTTATACTATCGTGGCAATCTACAAAGTCTGCAATCCCCTTAAAATGATGGAAGACTGCAAGGTTGCCAGTAAAACCTACCCTACACAGTGCTTCGGCATCACGTCTACCCTCGACAACGATGACAGAGCCTTTCTCCGATTCTTCATTGAGCATGCATATAAAACTGCGCAGCCGTTCAACGGTCTCATAGTCATCGGTTCTATATGGGTAGCCCACGGCCCATCTAATCTGTAGCGCCTATCAGATTTAATATTTTTCCTTATGGCATAAATACAAATGGGCACGCATGCTAAGTATTGCCCAAGATACTTTCAGTACAGAATATCGGGTGCGAGACACTTGGCCTACTTGAGCAGATGTTCGTGCATGACGGCTATAGCGTCCAAAAGGTGAATGCACAGAATGACCCTTTGCCTTCCAGCCCATTGGGATATGATACTATAGTAATCCTCGGAGGCCCGATGTCAGTCTATGACAATTTCCCCTACTTGAAAAAAGAGCAAGAGCTAATCAGCAATGCAATTAAGAATGACATACCAGTATTGGGAATCTGCCTAGGTTCGCAGCTCATTGCGCAGGCCGCAGGAGGGCGCGTCTACAAGGGCAAGAAGAAAGAGATAGGATGGTCCAATGTGTATCTGACACCGGCTAGCAGTAATGATATCTTTAGAGGCTTCACGCATAAGGCGATCAGGATATTTCAGTGGCACGGCGATACATATGACCTACCAGCAAACGCGAAAATCCTTGCATATTCCGACCTATACCCGCAGGCCTTTAGGATTGGATCTGCAGTTGGTATCCAGTTTCACTTTGAAGTTGATGAACCCCTCATACAAACATGGATGAAGGAGTATAGTGCTGAGTTGATCGCTGAAAAGATCAAGCCGGAGAGCATACTGCCGGCAGCTTGCGAGTTAGAAGAGCTAGCGGTTCGGTGCAGACACATATACAATAATTTTTCAAGGGTTTTGCAGAAATGAATAAAATAATACATCTCCCGCATTAGGTAACTATATAAAAGCTAAACAGGTTTTTCCCTTCAATAAAAATGACCAATGGTAAGGTTCAGAAGCTCTTCGATGACATTTATTCAAACAAGGAAAAAGTAATCACTGAAGAGCTCGCCAAACAAGTCTTGAGCGAATACGGCGTCATGGTACCTAGATACGCGCTAGTTAAGAGCGCTGAGGAGGCAGAAATAGAGGCAGAGAAAGTAGGCTTCCCCTTGGTTGCGAAGATTGTTTCGCCGGAGATCTTGCACAAGACAGATGTTCGAGGTGTTAAGGTCGGCCTTCAGAATCGTGCTGATGTAAAGGAAACATTTAACGACATGTACGGGAGGCTGAGCAACCAATACAACGTAAAAGGTGTGCTGCTCGAGAAAATGGCAGCGGCTGGTGGGGTAGAGCTCATTGTTGGTCTTCAGAATGATCCGCAGTTTGGCCCTGTCATTATGGCCGGCATTGGTGGCATCTACACTGAAGTCTTCAGAGACGTTTCGTTCAGAGTTTTGCCAATAACAAAGGAAGATGCAATCAGCATGATAGATGACCTAAAGGGCAATAAGATACTCAAGGGTTTCCGCGGGATGCCGCCTGTCAACTTGAATATGCTTGCTGAGGCGCTGGTCAATATAGGTAAATTTGGGACGGAGATGGCGCCATACTATGAAAGCATAGACTTTAACCCCATCATATTTTATGAAAATGAATATGTCGTAGTTGATGCCAAGATCCTACTACGGGAAAAACCAGACCTAGAAGTCATCTCAAAGGCCCAGCCGCAATCCGAATATATGGATCTGTTCTTCAACGCCAAGTCCGTAGCGCTGGTTGGTGCTTCACCTGAGCCTGGCAAGGTAGGCAACTCTGTTTTGGAAAGCTTGGCAAAGCATGAGTACCTGGGTAAGGTCTATCCGGTGAATGCAAAAGGCTATTCTGAGATTATGGGCCTCAAGGCGTATAAGAGCCTTGACGAGATCCCTGACAGAGTAGACGTCGTAGTCGTTACAGTCGATTTGAAGTTTGTGCCGGATCTACTAAGGTCGGCGGCCAAGAAAGGCATTCATAACTTTGTGATTATTTCCGGTGGCGGGAAAGAACTTGGAGGCGAGCGCGCAACTATTGAGGGTCAGATCCGAGAGTTGTCAAAGCAGCTTCAAATCAGGATCATCGGTCCCAATTGCATAGGCATGTTCAATGGTGAGAACCGCCTTGATTGTGCGTTCCAAGGCCATGCAAGAATGATACGTCCAAGAAAGGGCAATGTCGCTTTCCTGTCGCAGAGTGGAACTGTGGGCATCGCCTTCATGGAGAGCTCCGACACATTTGGCATGAGCAAGATGATATCGTATGGCAATAGATCGGATGTGGACGAGGCCGACATGATCTGGTACCTCTCCGAAGACCCCCAGACCAGAGTCATTGGGCTCTACGTTGAAGGCTTGGGCGACGGCAGGAAGTTCATGAATGCTGCAAAGAGAGTAATTAAGGAGCGGGGCAAACCAGTGGTTGTATTCAAAAACGGCAGATCTGCAAGAGGGGCCAAGCAGGCAGCTTCTCACACGGGATCACTTGGCGGTTCTTATGCAGTAGTAAAGGGCGCACTTGATCAGGCTGGTATTATATCAGTCGATAGCTATGAAGAGCTGACGGCTGCCCTCAAGGCACTTACATGGCAACCGGTGCCAAGCGGAGGCAGAGTAGCAATGGTGACTAATGGGGCAGGCCCAATAATTGCTGCAATTGACCACTTTGAAAGGCTTGGTCTGCAGGTGGCCGAATTGAGTGAAGAGACTAAAAAATCACTCAAGGATCACTATCCACCAACATACGTCATAGGTAACCCGTGCGACATTACAGGATCTGCAAATGCTGACGACTATCAGTTTGCAATACAGTCATTCATAGACGATCCCAATATTGACATCATAATGCCTTGGTTTGTCTTCCAAGATGATCCGCTTGAAGAATCGATTGTAAATGTTCTAGCCTCCTTCCAGAAACAAAAGAAGAAACCAATACTCGTAGGTGCCATGGGAGGACCGTTTACAGAAAAGATCTCACAAAAGATTGAGGATACAAATGTTCCAGTGTATCACTCAGTCATTGAATGGGTGACTGCCGCTGGCGCTATTGCCAAGTGGACAAGAGTAAGAGGCGGGGCAAAGTAAGCTGCTATTTTTTGGTTTGCAAGATATTGCTACCTCATGGCTCAGTGAAAATTTTAAAGCAATTCTTAGGCTAACATTTATTCTTCTTTTTGTCTTGAATATACACGTATATACATGCATACGCGGAGCTTCTGATTTTTGTTGCAATATGTCAGGAGTTGGTGCGGAAAATTAGACTCCTCAATATCACCTTCAAAGATTTTAGTTGTCAATTCTTTAACGAAAAAATTCTATGCTATTGAAAGGCATAGAGCATATGCATCCTTGAAATAATATATGTCAAAGATCAAACACGGCAAGATTATGGTTCTCAGAAACATCTGCTGCTGCACTTTTACATCACCCACGTAGGGCAGTCATCATGATAATGATGCTGCTACTGCTGATGATGATGATTTAAATTAAATGCAACTGCATCCTCATTGTTGCAGTTGTCGGCAGCTGAGACAAGGAAGGCCTTTGGTGTTTTGTTCCTAGCAGTGTCGATAGCAGTCTTGGTTGCTTCTTTTCTTAGCGAAATTGCT
>JAICPK010000057.1 GCA_025929855.1 Nitrososphaera sp. | reverse complement strand
CAGTGCTTGCTACAAGCATGCTTCGCTACAGAAAAGAAGGTGGCTGGGTTCAGTCGCCTGCAAGTCGTAGACTGCTTCAGCACAAGAGCGCAGTAAGACTAAGCCTGGACTGGCGTAAATGCGACTTGGCGCTCAAAATAGTACAGCATGAGTCGATTGAAGAAGGTAAGATATTTGTATACAAGTGTAACTCTATCACAGTTTGACTCCTACAAGTATGAATCCTAGCAGAAGGGCTATTCCTGACACGCCAAATCCTGCTATCAACAGCGCCTTCTGTACCTTCGGGTTTGTTGACCTTCCCGAATAGTAGAGCAGGAAGGCGCCTGCCATGCCCATGAAGAGAAGCAGTGTAAAGACTACGGTCTCGCCAATAGTCTGGGCAGAGCGCGATGGAATCATGAATCTGTTGATGCCCCTGCCCTCAATCAAAGCATTTATCAAGCCTGAGGCGAGTGCAAAGAATGTCGTCAAGTATGCTACAGCGACTATCCACACGACTTTAGAAGGGGTCGTAAGCATCATGTTGTTATAACTCTTAAAAATCCTGACTATAAATAAACCTTCCATGACTGGTGCTGTTGTTGCTACTAAATGCACTGCGTGCCACCGAAAAGCGTTGTCGGACAGTGAATATTGCCTGCATCACAAACAAGCATTTGATAGCTTGATCAATCACTACAAAACATGGGTTAACTCATATGGAAGAATATCATGGGAAGAATTTTTGACCAAATTATTGAGCATGCAAGAAACAGGCAGATGGATAAAAGAAGTGATTGAGGTGGAATTAAAAAAGTAAGGGATGAGATAGAAAGAATAGGAGTTATTGGAGGTGGTGGCTTACATATCCATTCCGCCCATTCCGCCCATTCCGCCCATTCCGCCCATTCCGCCGCCTGGCGGTCCTGGTGGTCCACCAGCTGACTTACTTGAGGCAATGACATCGTCGATCCTCAGTAGCATCGATGCGACTTCTGTGGCAGATTTAATTACTTGCTCCTTCACTACAAGAGGCTCTACTATGTCCAACTTGCTTATATCGCCAACCTTGGCATTGCGTACGTCAACGCCTGTCCACTTGCTGCCCTTGCTCTGCTTTGAGCGAAGCTCTGTGAGTGTGTCAATCGGATCCATGCCAGCGTTCTCTGCAAGAGACAGGGGTATCACTTCCAAGGCTTCTGCAAATTTCTCCGCAGCGATCTGCTCCCTGCCGGATAGTGTGTTTGTCCACTCCCTAAGCTTTGATGCAGTATAGGCCTCCGGGGCTCCACCACCTGCAACGATGGCTGGCTTTTCAAGGACATCCTTTGACACCATTAGCGCGTCGTGCACTGATCTCTCGGCCTCATCTACAATTCTCTGGGACCCGCCTCTTATGAGAATGGTTACAGACTTGGGATGTTTGGCTCCCTCAACGAAGACCCACTTGTCAGTTTCAACTTTTCTTTCTTCAACCAAGTCGGCACTTCCAAGGTCTTTAGCTGTAAGGTCTTCAAGGCTATTCACAACCCTTGCTGTAGTTGCCCTTGCCATCTTTGTCATGTCTGATTCCTTGACACGCCTCACTGTCAGAATGTTTGCTTTTGCAAGATAGTGCTGTGCAATATCGTCTATTCCTTTCTGGCACACAACCACATTGGCACCACACTCGATGATCTTGTCGACCATTGACCTGAGCATTCTGTTTTCCTCTTCAAGGAACATCTTCATCTGGTCAGGCGAATTGATGTTTATCTTGGCGTCAAACTCAGTCTTCTCAATCTCAAGAGCAGAGTTGATAAGAGCAATCTTGGCTTTTTCTATCCTCTTTGGCATGCCGCCATGCACAACTTCCTTGTCCAAGACGATTCCTTTAATCAATTTAGTGTCGCGTAGGCTGCCGCCAGCCTTCTTTTCTACCTTGACATCATCAATATCGAGCCTAAAACCAGAATCAGTCTTTTCAGACACTGCAAGGGCTGCGTCAACTACTATCTGAGCAAGATCCTCAGACTCTGCTGACACTAGCTTTGTTTGCATTGCTGTCTTGGCTATTCGTATCAGTTCTTGCTTTTCATTGCCGGCAATCTTGTGTGCGATATTGTTTAATATTTCAATAGCCCTCGTCGCAGCCTTTCGGTAACCGTCTACAATGACTGTAGGGTGGACATCCTTGTTGATTAGCTCTTCAGCCTTTTCGATGAGCGCGCCAGCAAGCACCACTACAGAGGTTGTGCCATCTCCCACCTCATTGTCTGTAGCCTTGCTAATCTCTACCATCATCTTGGCTGCTGGATGCTGAACATCTATCTCTTTGAGGATTGTAGCACCGTCATTTGTTATCGTTACGTCACCAAGAGTGTCGACAAGCATCTTGTCCATTCCTCTTGGACCAAGTGAGCTTCTAACGATTTCAGCAATCAGCTTTGCAGCAGTGATATTGTTCTTTTGGGCATCTCGGCCTTTGGTCTGCGCTGTACCTTCCTTAAGAATTAACACTGGGACGCCTCCAGCTGAACCCTGTTGTATGGACATTTTTCACATTTCTCCTAAAATTGTAAATTTAAAGGGATTGCGCGGGATATTTTAAATTTGCTGTAAGGTTATTATATGCTATTTTTTGCAAGCCTGATGCGAGCTATTCCATTAACGTATTGAATGTGCTTTACTACAGGGTTAACCGCGGTATCTGGCAACTTCGCTAAGAGTTCATACCTTTTTGTGCCCCGGGCAACGATCCTTACTTGCCGCGTTTCAGCTTCGTATCTTGCAGTGATGTCGGAAGCATCTGATACTCCCCGGATCTCGGCGATCACCTCGTAGTAGTCTGGTCCCTCTATCACTTCCGGCGTTGCAGGCATAACATCCTCGATTCGGGGCCGGACATTTCTTGCCATTGGATTTCGGAACGTCGTCGGCTTGGCTTGAACTTCCTTTGCAGCTTGTTTGTATTTTATTGAGTTTGGTAGTGCCTTCCATGCAAGGCCAGTAAGAGCACCCGCAACAAAGCCGCCGATGTGGGCAAGATATGCAACGCCTAAAGATTCACCTGCCGGTCCCAGTTGACCGATGATGGCAAAGATCAACTGCAGTATGAACCAGAAGGGTATGTAGATCAGCACGGGTATACGAACTGTGTAGATGAAGAATACTGCTAGTATGGTAACGATGTTGGCTCTTGGATACATTACAAGATACGCACCAAGAACGCCGGAAATTGCACCTGATGCACCGACTGCAGGTATCTCTCCCTGCCCAGTTGAAACAGCGTAAAAGCTGTGGGCAAGGGCTGCCGCTGCTCCCCATCCAAGGTATATGAGGATATACTTTATCCTACCATACCTGTCCTCAATGTTGTCACCAAATACAAAAAGAAATACCATATTGCCGATGATATGGGCGATTCCTCCATGCATGAACATAGATGTAATTATCGTAGGCGCGCTGCCAGGAAAGTCATTGACTATCCTGCTTGGAACCGCACCATAGGTCATAAATACATCCTCCGTTGCACGGGGATCTGAGAAGAAGCTTGTGGCCGATGCCTCCCAGATGAAGACGATTATGTTTATGGCGATCAAACCATAATTCACATATGGTCTTCCGTGCATACGTTCTGTGTCGTCGTGTATTGGAAACATATTATTACCAGAGTCTACTTGTGGAATGTATTTACAAGAAATAAGCCTTTGTACTATGAAAAGCCAAAGGGGTTCATATTGGGCATATCATCGCCTCCGCTCTTTTCTCCATGGGCCTTTCTTTTATGGCGCTTCATTCTTTCCTTATCATCAAAGGTCATATTGCAGTGCTCGCACTTCCATAGCTTTTGCTCGCTCCCGCCTCTTATTTTGCTAAAGAGATCCATCAGCTGCCGTCATCGGCATACGGGTTGATTAAAGTTGCTATTCTCTGATGCCTAAGCTCTAATATAATGTCTTAATGAAGATGTATAAAATAAATTACAATAATCCCTCGATAATTAGATAGGCAGCCAAAGGTTAATGCAAGATAATGATTGGCACCGGCTTGTAGATTAATAATAGCTCTACGTCGAATCACTGTGGCGATATTAGCTTGATGTCATACGTGCATTGGTGGTACCGATAGTAGCAGCAGTATTTCTTGGTGTGTCCTTTGCATTAATAAGCAAAAATACTTCTCCTGTAAGGTAGTCAAGAGAGGCATATCTTTCTCTCATTCATGCATCATTATTCCATGACTATCATAGTTAATGTCGATTTGACGCCATTAAGCTTTCGAAGCTTCCAAGTGATCGTTTCCTTTACCTTATCCATCGTGTCAGCTTCAACCTGTGCCACGATGTCATAAACACCGTAAACTTGGTAGACCTCCTTGACACTTTCAAGTTTTTTCAATTCGCTAACAAGAGAATCCTCACTGCCAAGTTCAGCATTCATAAGAACAAAAGCTTTTGGCATATATGCATGCTTGATGACGACTGATGTATAAAAACGTGATCTATACTTCATTCTTCAGCTTGCTTTCGTCAAACGGTCCTGCCTTTTCCCACTGATATGCAAACAGGTCGGAGCACCATTCAAGAAATTCCTTGTCCTCAGCATAAAACATGATATTTAGATCCGGTTCGCCCTTCATGTTAGGAAAGAGCACGCATCCATGTTTTTCATTAAAAATCGTCATCACCTTTACTTCAGGCAGCATCCTGCGTTCAACCAAGCCCGTGCTGATGAAATTGCGCCAGCCAACCTTTTGGAGAATCTGTGTTCGCCCTTTTGGGACAACTGCATTGGCGGCAAAGATATAGGAGAATTTTACACCTCTCTCTACTCTACCGCTTACTGTTTCAATAAGATCGAGTGGCACCTGTGCCATTATCTCTTTAATGTATTGCTCAGATTCACTGTAAAGGTTCTTCCAGCGCTGAAGGATTGCCATGACGCCGTGCACTATCTCACAGCTCTGAAATGTCCCCATCCGCTGGATAAACTTGGTCGGCAGGTCGCCAAGACTGTGGTCAAGGAAAAATTCCTTATTGCGATACAGAAAATCATAACTTGGTATCAACATTACTACCGTTCTGCCATAAACAGTTAACATAAGCTCACCTTCTCTGCCTTTGGCTACTAGCCCTGCCTGGATCAGGCGTGTCATGTTCCGATGGGCTTCTTGCATAGTAGCATTAAGCTCTGTCGCAAGCTGGGAAAGACGTTGATTTTTTTGGTTGAGCTTTGTCAGCATCAAGAGACGGAGATCACCCGCAAGCTCAAAGAACAAAGACCCGACGCCTTCATTAGGCTCCTGATCTGACATCCTGCATTTACACACACCACGGGTTTAAAAACCTGTCAAGCTGAACATCTGCATTCAACATAATAAGAGCAAGAATTATAATTTGGCTAAATTCTCTGATTGCATATTATGGGCGAAAAGAAATCCATCTCGGCTTTAGTAAGTGGCGGAGAAGCCAATGCAGGACCACCTCTGGGTCCAGCAATGGGTCCGATGGGCGTCAATGTCCTGCAGGTAGTAAATACCATTAACGAAAAGACAAAGGATTTTCCTGGCATGAAGGTTCCAGTCAAAGTAGAGGTGGACACTGAGACAAAAAAGTTCACAGTTGAAGTTGGCATACCGCCTACAACTGCTCTGGTGGCAAAAGAGGCAGGGATAGCAAAGGGCTCAGGCACCTCTGGAACCAATTATGCTGGCGATCTGTCGATGGCAAGCGCTGTCAAAATAGCCAAGATGAAGATTGATGGCTCTTATGCTAAGGATCTTAGAGGGGCTGTCAAAGAAGTCCTCGGATCTTGCGTTAGTATGGGGGTAAAGGTTGAAGGTAAACCTGCAAAAGAAGCGTATGCAGATATTACTGCAGGCAATCATGATTCCCTCCTCAACAATTCCCAATAGGAGTGAAACGATAACAATGATTCATAATCCTCTATAACAACGATCGATTAGATTATGCAGTACGTTCCTTACACTCCTGCACTTGCATTCGCAACGGGTACAACACAGGCTATCAGAGCTTATTCCTTTTTGTTAGAGAAGCAGTATTTTTACACATAAAAAAGACGCCATCCCTCAAAATGCGGGACAACCAATCAATAAATCTTAAATAATAATTCATGCACTTGTATCTTGTCTGAACATGAGTGAAGAAAGGAAAACGGCAAGCATGCACGCTGCTAGTAGCAGCTTGGTAGAATTGAGCGAGAGAAATTTTGATGAGATTGTGGGAGGCAGCAAGCCGGTATTAGTGGATTTTTGGGCAACATGGTGCGGTCCTTGCCAGTTCATGCTTCCTATATTTGACAAGCTGGCCAAGAAATATGGCGACAAGGTGGCATTTGGAAGATTGAACGTGGACGACAACCAAGGGATTGCAATGCGCTATGATGTCTATGCCATTCCAACATTTATCATGTTTATGAACGGCAAGACAGTGGATAGGGCAGTCGGTGCAGTGGGAGAAAAGGGTCTGGAAGGTTTGCTTCAAAAGTACCAGTGATACGGGTTCTTAAAGATACCCAAATGCCGGGTCGCTCTTTCTTTTCTTAGCAACAAGCATGTTCAAAACTTCCTTTTCGGAATCGTTTAGCCGGTGGTTAAACCTCTCAAGCATTTGCTTTGCCTGCCTGCTGTTAAGATCTGTGTAAAAAATATCTCCCTCATTTATCTGACGGCCAATTGTCGGTTCTTT
>JAICPK010000078.1 GCA_025929855.1 Nitrososphaera sp. | reverse complement strand
TATAAGATCTTAACAATACCGTATCCTGCTGAGCCTGCTCCTGCTATCACCAATTTTATTGCCTCTAGCTTTTTGCCCACTATTCTAAGGGAGTTTATCAGAGCTGCAAGAGTAATAACAGCAGTTCCATGTTGGTCATCATGAAAAACTGGAATAGATAGGATTTCTTGCAAACCTTCTACTATTTCCAATACCTTAGGCGATTCTATATCTTCTATGTTTATGGCTCCAAATATTGGTTCAATTTCTTTAACAAATCGAATTATCTCATCCTTCTTCTGAGTAGATATACAGAGTGGAAAAGCATTGATGCCACCTAAGATTTTGAATAGAACTGCCTTTCCTTCCATAACAGGAATTGCTGCCTCTGGCCCCACATTTCCCAAACCAAGCACTCTTGTTCCATCACAGATTATAGCAACATTATTCCATTTTGATGTGTAATCATATACCAATTCCTTATTGTTGCTTATTTCTTTTGAGACATATGCTACTCCAGGAGTGTAAATCAAACCAAGAGTTCCTTTTTCTTCTTCAAAGAGATTTTCTACAGAAATTCTGCTTTGAATTTCTATCTTGCCTTTCAACATTCGGTGTAAGCTTATAGCGTCATCTTTTAGACTCAAAGCAATACCTCTATGGCCACAATCTATCTATGAGTTTCTGTATCTTTGTCCCCGCAGAAGTATTGAATAATATGAAGTCTACAGTTCAAATTAGTAGTAAGTCTTGATAATGATTTTAATAAAATGCATATATACATATACGACTATGGGATCGGCAAACCTAAGCAATGAGTAGTTACGTGATGAAGGGATTATTATCCGACGATTCTTTGTAATGTCATTTTCGTAATATTTTGATGTATGACGGAAGGCACGCGCACACGCGCACACATACTCCGAGCTATAACAAGCAAGGGGATCTAAACTATAAAGAACTCAGCACTTGTTGACCTAACACTGAAGATTGTAATAAAAAAAAGTGGTACAAGTATTAACATCAGTAGCGGACCCTATTATCTCTCGTTGTTGCTGCTACTGCTACTTCTTTTAAGGTTAAATTGTCCGCAAAAAATTTTTTGCAGATAGAGCATATGATTTATTTATGGAGAGTACTGGTCCTTGTTGCAGTTTTTATACCTATTAAGACTTTCAATACAGAGAGAATGGGTATACCCTCCGACCAACAGGCAAATCGTCTACACAGGCTATGTAAAGGCGTTATTGCAAAAGATTCCTCCATCAGGTTTGCAGGAATAGCGAACCAGATGGGAAAACTAGTTGAGGCAGCTTATAGAGAGGGTCTACAGCCTTTGATGGATAGGCAAGAGACTGAACATTACACCGTACAGACTGTCCTACGCGCATCAACACGAGAAACTTTTGAGAATAAGATAGGCAAGCAACGGTATGCCATAGCTGTTTATGAAAAGTTGATTCGTGCAACGGTTCCAATTGCCATAATAGGCCACCAGCACGATAAAGACGAAAAGCAAAAAAAACAACAAGAAAAACAGGATTTTAAATGGTTTTACTTATTGATATCATTTGATTTGGGTCGTGATGTGATGTCTATTGTTGAAGACAAGATACTGCCACTAATTAAGCAGTTTCAGAGAGATTCATTGGTTGCTTAGGCATGAAGAAGTAGTATATTTCTTGCCCCACCGATACTTATCAAAAGGCACAAGATAGCAGATAATTAATTGACTGTTCATAGTCTGGCGCGCTACTCCTTCATAGATAATACGATACACACACTAAATTTTTAGTCAAGATCAATTATGTACATCAACGATAACGTAGCGTAGTGATTATTTGTAGCCATACTAATAAAGAATTGTAATAATTATGCCATAGAGAACACAGTAGTGAATTAATCAATATCGGATAACTATAAGTTGATAATGATTGATTATTCCATCATTACAGCCATTGGTAACTATCGTCATCTGGGTTGTGGCAGATCTTGTTATCAGATTGTTATCAGATGTATGTTGCATGAGTAGTGCACTAGCAGCATATAATCTCAATATTATCCTAAATTACTAAGAAACATACTCGAAAAGATGGTAATATAGATTTATAGCCATGGGATATCGGATAACTGATACACAAAGCATGGTAGAATCAGGCGGCAAACGGATAGTTCTGACTGCAGACCGCAGTTTGATGACAAACTACAGGGGCAACTTCCTCTATGGCTTTATTGCATGTGGTCCCTATGAGCTTTTACCAGAATTTGTATTTGACAAGATCTTTTGTCCAAGTGTTGAGACTGACCCAAACACAGGAGAGGTCAAGACTGCACAATGCGGCTTGAGAAGGATCGAAGCGGCGCTTTTGAAGGAATACAGGCGTGATGAGATCCTCCTTGCCCACCCTGAGATGCTCGACAAGTGCGTTGGCCCAGAGACAAAGGTCGTCGGAATCAATGTCATGGATCCACTTGGTATGGCACCAGTGACGACAACAATGTCTCCAGAAAAACTCTCATACGTCGCCATGAAGTTTAAAAAGATGTGCGCTTCCATTATTCAGCTAAAGAAGAAGTACAATTTCAAGGTGGTTGTTGGAGGTAATGGTTCTTGGGAGCTTGCCAAGCCCGACAGGATGAAGATTCACGGCATTGACACTGTAGTCATTGGAGAGGCAGACGAGTTGGCTCTCGATCTTTTCCACGACTTGGAGGCTGGTGATGCGCCAGAACTCTTGCATACCTTTGTCCGCAACATCGAAAATATCCCTATGATGCAAGGACCGACGGTCAATTCTCTCATTGAGGCTATGCGTGGCTGCGGCAGGGGCTGCGACTTTTGTGATGTCAACAAGCGTTCAAAGAAGGACTTTCCACTTGCGAGACTACAGAAGGAGGCCAAGATTAACCTTGATTATGGTTTTGATTCCATCTGGCTACAATCTGACGAGATGCTGCTTTACGGTTGTGATAACAAGGACTTTATTCCAAATGCAGATGCCATCATCGAACTGTGGGGCGGCCTGAAATCTACAGGTGCACGTTTTGTTGGAACAACTCACATGACACTTTCTGCAGTTGCATCTTCGCCGGACCTTATAAAAAAGATGTCCGAAATCAATGAGATGAATGTCGCTGGCGGCAGATGGCTTGCAACTAACCTTGGAGTCGAGACAGTTGCTCCAAGGATGGTCAAGAAGCACCTTGGTGTCAAGACAAAGCCATTTCAACCCGAAGAGTGGGGTTCAGTGGTAAGAGAAGGCTGTAGGATACTTAATCAGAATAATTGGTTCCCTGCACTTACATTAATCATAGGATGGCCTGATGAGACGCCAGACGAAACACAATACACGATCGACCTCATCGAGGACTTTAGGCATATGAACATGCGTGGCTTGGTTGCGCCGTTACTCTATCAAGACTTTTCTGAAAAGAACTCGATGCATTTTGGCAACCTCAACGAGGCGCAGTTCACCCTATTCTGGAAGTGCTGGGAGCATAATCTGCGCGTAATAAACGACATTATACCCATCATCATCAGGAACAAGACATACGGTCCAGCAATGAAGGTCTTCATGGCAGCGCTCATCAAATCAGGGACTTGGGCAGTCATGAGGTATCTGCGCGGGCTCTCAAAGGAATTGTTCAATGGACAAGTACCAGAAGACATTGTCGAGCGATACTCGCGCAAACAGTCGGTGACGGCTACGATGCCGTCGCGGCTCTAGCATTTTTTAATTATTGTAGATTTTTGATCGCTTCCTCTGCAAGCGTTGCAACTTTGGGCGTCAGGATTACAAAGTAATTTTTGTCTGCGCGCTCAACTGACGTCACAGGCCGGAATTTCTTTGTCGAAATGTCAAATTCGACAAGGCCGGGGTCCAGTTTTCCTTTAGTATATATCATCATCAGGATATCTCCCGAAAGCGGAGTCAATGGCACAAGAGAAAAGATGTATCCCTTGTACGAACTAACGGGCATGACCTGCTTCCCGTATGGTGCAACAGAAACAAGGTAAAGAAAAACATCCTCTACTGTAGCAAATTCTTCAAATTCAAACTTCATCATTTTAATCGCATTTTACCAAGATATAAGGCTTTAAAAAATGAAAAAAGAGAATGATCAGCGATTAGCCGTACGATTCGAACTTGATGTCGTAGCCTCCATCCTTTCTCTTATTACGCTCAGTCACAAAGCCTTTTGGGATCAAATAATCCAGCGCGCCGTCTATTGTTCCCTGCCAGCCGCAGATGTAAAATGATGTGTTTTCGGGGGTCACCTTTTCACCTACCATCTCTTCAAGGGGAGAGAGTTCCTTACCTGGTTTTGGTCTGAGGAATGACTCCACTCTGCCCTTCTGTCCGCTCCATGATCTGTTGAACCACTCCTGCGGCCTGCTGATGCTTGCGCGGTACCGGAAGTTCCACTTGTCACGACCTTTATCAATACTCTCATCTTCAAGAGAGACCAAGAGATCCCTGTAGCCTAGCTCATCAACATAACTTGCACCGTGGAGCACGACTATTTCGCGCTTGCTTCCAATTGCCTTGAGATGAAGCGAGTATGACAGGAATGGAGCAAGGCCTGTCCCTCCGCCAATCAAAACCATCCTTCGATCATCTGCTCTGCCGTCAGGAAGCTTCTCGCTTATTGTGAAAATGCCTGTAGGCTTGACCCACAATATTTCGTCGCCTTCCTTTTTGTTGAACAGCTCAGTTGTGAGCCTGCCAGGAACCGGCTTCCGTACCCAGCGTATGTACAGCTCAAAGCGCTTCTTCTGCTCAGGAGGTGATGCGATAGAGTAAGCCCTGCGGACTATTTTACCTTCGCTTGGGATATGGAAGCCAAGCGTAACAAACTGACCCGCCTTAAAGTCAGGAATTGGACCATTATCCGGGGTAATGTGGAAGACGCCAAGGTCCTCCTTGATTATTTGGACGTATGATAGCTTGGCTTTGTTGTCAACTACCATATACTTCTGAAGTTCAGAAAAC
>JAICPK010000064.1 GCA_025929855.1 Nitrososphaera sp. | reverse complement strand
GCTTTTACTTCTGAGGGTCGATTTTCATTCTGATCGTGTCAGGCCCTACTACAGTAAATTGCGATGTTTCTCTTTTTGACACATCAATTACCACACTATAAAATACCCATATTCCGAAGACAAATGCAATGATTGCTGGGATTACTAGCAGCATCAAAATACCGCTTGCCATTGACAGTATTGTATTATTCGACTTCTGTCAGTAAAAAAGCTATCCGTATGAATCATTTATAACCAGCCTCAGATGCCTTCACTTCATGTCAGACTCGATCTTCTTTTCGCCCAAGTCGATCGCTATAATTGGGGCTTCTGAAAAGCCAGGAGTGGGCAAGACGATCTTTTACAATATTGCCAAGCACTTCAAAGGCAAGATTTACCCAGTCACCCCATCAAACCCAACAGTGGGTGGCTTGACAGCGTACAAGAATGTACTTGATATTCCAGATTCTATAGACCTTGCAGTGGTGGCTGCGCCCAGCAAATTCACCCCTTCTGTTATGGAAGAGGTGGGCAAGAAGGGAATTAAAGGTGCAATCATTGTTTCGGCAGGTTTCAAGGAGGTAGACGAGGCTGGTGCCAAGCTAGAAAGAGAGGTTGGCGAAATTGCAAAGAAATATGACATCAAAGTAATTGGCCCAAACTGCCTTGGAATAATGAGCTTTTCAAAGGATAACATAATGAATTCTACATTTCTAAAGATCACTCCAAAATATGGTAATATTGCACTTGTATCACAGAGTGGGGCCATCTGCGCCGCAACTGTAGAAGACGCAGAAGCTCAGAACATAGGCTTTTCAAAAGTCATCAGCATGGGCAACAAGGTAGACATGGATGAAAGTGATGTCCTTGAGCTCTTGGCAGAAGACGAAGACACTAAAGTCATTGTGATGTACCTTGAAGATATCAGAAATGCAAGGCGGTTCATGGAAATTGCAAAGAAGATAACCACTGAAAGGGAAAAACCGATAATCGTGCTAAAGTCTGGCAGGACTGCAGAAGGTGCCAAGGCAGCCGCTTCACACACAGGCGCGCTGGGTGGCTCTGATGTAAATTATGAAGCGGCTTTTGCTCAGTGTGGCGTAATCAGAGTTGACACAATGGGCGAGCTATTCGATCTCGCTACTGCCTTTTCAAAGCAACCGCTACCAAATGGCAATGTTGTTATTGTATCTAATGCAGGTGGCCCAGCTATTATTTCAACTGATGCCTGTTCGAGGTATGGACTAAAGATGGCAGATATCTCATCTATAAGAGATGAGATAGCGTCTGTCATACCCACGTACGGTTCGCCAAGGAACCCTGTAGATATTGTTGGTGATGCAGATTACCTTAGGTTTGAAAAAGTATTACACCTGACATTGGCGCATCCAAATGTCGGCTCTGTCGTGACAATGTGTACCCCTTCAGCCACACTCAACTACGACGACCTTGCAAGGGTTCTTGTCAAGGTGTCACAGCAATTTCCGAACAAGACAATACTTGCATCACTGATGGGTCTCGCTGAAGGGATGGAAAATAGAAGGATCATGTCAGAAGGCGGCATCCCCTACTACCTATACTCAGAGCCTGCAATAAGGACACTCAAGGCAATGTATGATTTTAAGAAATGGCTCGATGATGCTTCAAACAAGAGAACCATCCTGCAATTTGCCAAAGATACAGCTAAGGTAAAGTCAATCTTTGAAAATGTCCGCAAGAATGGAAGGAGCAACCTCCTCGAAGAGGAAGGCTATGAAGTGCTTGAAGCGTATGGCTTTCCAACTCCAAAGAGCTTACTGTGCAGTAGGGAGCAAGAGTGTATAGATGCAGCAAAGGAAATAGGCTATCCTCTGGTCATGAAGATAGTTTCTCCTGACATCATCCACAAGTCAGATGCAGGCGGCGTCAAGGTGGGCATCAAGACCGATGACGAATTGAGGAATTCGTTTAGGACAATAACAGAGAATGCACTAAAGTACAAGTCAGACGCCAAGATAAAGGGTGTCCTTGTTCAGGAAATGGTCAAGTCTGCCAAGGAAACGATACTTGGGGCAAGCCAAGACCCCACATTTGGGCCAGTTATCATGTTTGGACTTGGTGGCATCTATGTTGAAGTGCTCAAGGATGTTGTATTTAGGATCGTGCCCATTGACGAGCAAGAGGCGACAAACATGGTCGAATCTATTAAGACCATAAAGCTGTTAAAGGGCGTCAGAGGAGAAAAGTCATCCGATTTAAGAGCAATTGCAGATTCACTTCAGCGACTTTCCCAACTCGTCGTCGACTTTCCAGAGATAAAGGAATTTGACATCAATCCGCTTTTGGTACTTGAAGAAGGAAAAGGCGCCAGAGTGGTTGACGCGAGGATAATCCTCAATTAGTAGTAGCAGTAGTAGCAGCTGCTAGAGCTTCGTGCCACACTCTGCACAAAATGCAGCATCTGAGTCGTTTTGGTAGCCGCAAGCAGAACACTTGCCTCCAATTGCTGCAGCAGACTGGGTTTCAGCAGTTTTGAGTAGAATAATGTCTCCTATTTTTGAGATGCCGTCCCATGGTACTTCTTTTTCACCTATCTTGATCGTTATATGCGCGTTTCCTCCTCCACCAACCTTACGCAGACCTATTTGCTCAACTTTTCCAATTAGCATCGCCTCGCTATCGTAGGCAGGCATGCCAACAAGAGATTGCATTGGGAAAAAGCTATCGCTTGTAATTGTAGTTGTGGGCGGTGGTGCTGTTGTTGTACCGATAGAGTCAGTAGGAGAAGAAGAAGAAGAGGAGGAGGAGGGACTTTCCTTTTCTTCTGCTTGTGAGGCTGGCACTTGAATAGAAGGCGCGGTGGTAGGCTCTTGCTGCTGCATTGTCTGTGCAGGAGCGTCGAACTTG
Source organism: Nitrososphaera sp. (assembly GCA_025929855.1). Taxonomy (GTDB): domain Archaea; phylum Thermoproteota; class Nitrososphaeria; order Nitrososphaerales; family Nitrososphaeraceae; genus Nitrososphaera. The sequence continues at coordinate 2,851 of JAICPK010000064.1, read as the reverse complement.
CGATATTGTGCAATTGTGGCATTACATGTCTTGCACTTGTACTCACCCTTTTCAATAAGTGTGACACCTTCTCCAAGCTCTTCATTGGGGTTTTCAAATACCAATGCGGGTGAGCCTTCGTACACTTTTTCACATTTGTTGCAATAGTGTTTCACAAACCTGTCCTCTTCAAGCCTGCCAATGCCGGCCAAAAACAACTCTGGACCTCCAAGGTTTCCCTTCTTTTGCTCTTCGTCTGTTACTCTTGCAATGGCGTAACCTCCAGAGCCGCGCAGCTTCTTTTCAGTCATATCTTCAGCAATCATGATTTGTTTGTGCATAGGCTTTGGTTGCAAGTTATTTAAATCTAGTCGATATTACCAAAGAATTTCTTGATTCATCAGACAATAATGTGCGAAAGACCAATTTCTCGTAGACTATGAGCTATGCTTCAACAGTTCTGTCACATCAGCTCATCACCGTTAATATACTGCAATCGTCAAAACAGCTAGCGACTGCTAGTGAATGCCGTTGCAATACTGCTGTATCGGAACATTGTGGCTTCAATTGACAAGGTCTTCCTTGTATGGCAAGTCGTATTTCCCATAGTCTACATCTTTATCGCGGGTTATTCGTATTCAGCACTCATTGGCGATCAGGGGGTCCCGATGGGTGATACAACCGTTCCATACCCAGCATACTTGGCTGCAGGCATGATTGGCTTTAATATGATGAACAGCAGCACGATTGCCGGCAGCATAATATGGAATGATAAGCGAAACGGTATGTTCCAACAGATACTGGTGATGCCCTTTGCAAGGATGGAGTATATCGCCAGCACCATTATTACCATCATGCTGATGGGTCTTGCAAGCGCAGGGCTTATCCTTGTGGCCGGCTCACCCACGCTAGTTGGAAGCGCCCAACCTACTCTTGTCGGGTCCTTATATGTACTCTATGCACTTATAACAGGCGCGATATTCTTCGGCTCGATCGCAATAATCATATCGACGCGATTGAAGAGCAGTGAGGGCTTCAACGTCATAGTCAACAGTGTGTTCCTATTCTTTTCATTTGTCAGCACTGCGTTTTATCCAGCGCAGGGAGTGCCGGGAGCGCTGAGCGCCGCATTTTATATCAATCCACTGACATACATCGTCGATATTACAAGGGCTGGTATCTTTAACAACATAGATCTATTTACAAATATTGAAGTTGGCATCATCGCAGCTGCGACTGCAGCAGTTTTCTTTCTCGCCACACTTTCGATGATGAAGATGAAGATCTAGGTCCCGTTCCCAATAACAGTCAGAAACACTTCTTCAAGCGTAGGCGGATTCATAGAGACACTTTCTATCTGGACTGCATTTTTTGAAAGCGACTCGATTATCTTGACTAGCATCTCCTGAGCCTCTGCCGAGCTTATCCTTATTGTGTCTTGTGCTGTCATCTCAATTACAGAACCGTCAGCTATCTGCCCGATGATCTGCATGACTGACTGTGCCGTCGAATCCTTTAGCTTGATCTCTACTGCCTTGACACCTCCATATTTTTGCTTCAGGCCTACAGGCGTGTCGGTGGCGATTATCTTACCTTTATTAATTATCGCTATTTCATCGCACAAATATTCTGCTTCTTCCATGATATGGGTTGTAAAAAACACAGTCAGCCCACCTCGAACATGCTTTTTGACATAATCAAGTAATGTTCGTCTTGCAGCTGGGTCAAGACCTACCGTTGGTTCGTCTAGGAACAGCAGATCCATGTCATGCATAAACTCCCTTGCAACCTGCACGCGCCTACGCTGACCTATGGACAACTCGTCGTTTTTCATATTACTGAATGATACAAGTTCAAATTTTTCCATAAGCTCCCTTGCCCTATCACGCCTCTTTTCGCCAGGCATGCCCCACATGAGCCCATATAGCTCAAGTGCACGGTCTACCCTCAGATTAGCCTCAAAGCTGGGCTCCTGCAGCACTACTCCCATGCGCTTTCTAATTTCTCGGGAGTGCTTTACAATGTCCTTGCCAAATATCTTCACTATCCCCGAAGTTGGCTTGACAAGCGTCGTAAGCACTCTTATCGTCGTAGTCTTGCCTGCGCCGTTTGGACCAAGAAAGCCAAATACCCTACCATATTGCAAATCAAACGATATTCCATCTACTGCATGCACCTCTCGATAGCTTTTGCGCAGGTCAGAAACGTGGACGCATAGTTCCATTCGCAGATAATGCGCAAAAAGTCTAATTTCTGCCTTTATCCAAAGAGAGCCAGAGCAAACAATTCAGATAGTACGATGGTGTATGGATATGTGCGCACTGTTTTGTATGCTGTTACTGCCACCTGTGTTCAAGCACATCGCTATAACTCTAAGATCGAATTCTTGCAAAAACCGTCATAAAGAGAATATTTTTCTAGATGAACTGATTTTTTTCTCTCTCAGTTTCTTCTCTCAAAATATATAGGCAAGTGAATAGCAATGGTTCTTTCATACTGGAGGTCCATTGCAAGCTTTGTCGTCGTCCCAAGATTTTAAGGGAATGTTAGAGATCCTTCTTCGACAGCGCCCTGAGCTGAACCCAGAGCGGGTAAGAGACTTGATTGACGAAAAAAAGCGCAAGGTGGGTGCCGGCTATCTTACTGACCAAGGCGCGCTCTTTCTTGTTGCAGCTGACCTTGGTGTATCATTTGACAACGTCTCCAAAATGCAAACAGGCCTTAAGGACATGTACATAGGGGCAAAAGAGGCCACAGTCGTAGGCAGGATCATGAACATTTACCCTATTCACAGGTTCACCAGAAGAGATAGCAACGAGCAGGCTGCTACTCGCACACTTGTGATATACGACAAGGATGCAAAGGTCAAGGT
>JAICPK010000077.1 GCA_025929855.1 Nitrososphaera sp. | reverse complement strand
CTATCTATTATTAGCTCCACTGTGAGACTCTTATTTTGGGCTTGCTAAATTGATTTTCTATTTCAGCCAATCTTTCCATCGAACCATTGCCTTTTCTTAGAGCTGAAAAACGAGAATCATTTCTAATCTTCTCAAACATTGAAGAAACTTGCTCGCTGCTAACTCCGTGTTTAATGTCATAATCAATTTGTCTGCAGATATTTGCAAGGCTGCCATATTTTTTGTGATTTCTCTTCTCCCATCCTGATGCATTTTCTGACAGACCCTTGACGTACTTTACAACTGTCTTTTCCATATGTTCAACGTGCCATTCTCTCATCGGAAAACTATTTTGTACCATTCAAAAAAACCTCTATTTATGACACAGCAAGCTTGTATATAATCTGACCGGTAGAATCAGTGGTAGCACATATTTCTCTCACCTATATTAGATTGCATCGATTTTTGAATTTGAATAGGTGAACCAAGTCAAGTACATCATATGAGAAAAAAGGTAACTCCGATATAGAAATATGTCTCCGCAGTGCAATAACATATGCTGATTGAAGCAGGACGAAGCCAAAAGGATAATAATGTTTTAACCTAGCGATTCGACTGATTAGAAGCTGTTGCACTCCCTGCTTCTGTTTGCAACCTGCGCATCTTCCTGTTCTCAATATAGATTACCACCCCAAGGTATATGCCCAGCCAAGGGAGAAACATTATCTCTCCGGCTATAGAATGAAATGCCTCCCATTCCTGTACATCTGTCGTGACCACAAGTGCATATAGTGAAAGCGAAACTATTCGAACGAGATTTATAGCAACAGTCCCAAAGGTTCCTGCCACAAAGTATATCATCTTCCTAGCTAGTGGTATATCCATCTTGATGAGCAGAGCCAGCATTACAAGGGTATAGATTATCATACTGTGGACACCAGCCGACGGCCAGAAGACCTGTAATGCAAAAGGGCCATGGAGGCCATTTATCACAAGCAGGTTTCCTCTTGCAATAGCCGGTTCTGCAGAATTATTCAGTGTTTGCGGCCCAACATTAACGACATATGCATCTATAAAGTTAATCAGTGTCTGATCAATCTGCAAATAAATTGGCACTATAATTTGAAGCGGCCCAAGAGAGTCAAATGGAAAAAATGCATCTAGTGCAAGGATAAGGGCGCTTCCAGCCAGATATATTGTTCCTGCTGATGCTATCTTGTACCACTTTTTGCCAAATAGCAATACAGTTGAGCTCGCCACAAACAAGGCCATTACAATAAAATCCCACATCCAAACCCAACTATCCACAAGCGAGACATTGTATGCGTCTTTTGCATTTCTGATATAGTCAGCTAGTCCATATTGTAACGCGATAAAATATGAAATGGCGAGCACTGCCAATCCTGCAGCCATGAGGAGTCTTTTCCTTCCGAGTGAGTATTTTAGTCCGACAAGCTCAGCTGCAATAAATGCCATGGCAAACAAGAATCCGCCCCTGCCCTCATTCCAAGAAAGAACAAACGTGTCAGGATATGCTACAAGTGTATACAAGATCGGCGAAATAAGTACCAAAGTGGCGACTATGCTTGAACTGATGCCCAATACGACGTGACCTTTGGTCCCGTCGGAAGCAACAGTCTTGTCGCTCGACAAATTTCAGATTCTTTTGATCGATCGTGGGGATAAAAATGTTCTAGAATTGCACAATTGCTTCAGTGAACCAGCGCGGCATCAATCCATGCGCGTTTTTAAGAAGATAAGAAGCGCTGCTATCCAAGATGTATGTTGTTGCATAGTCATCGCTACTACGAACGCTTCTGCCATAAGCCTGGACAAGCCGTAGTACAGTATTCCATGTATACCACTTTGGGTCACGCTCCTTTTTTGCAGCAATTTTCCTATCGGTAAGGTCTGGAAACGGCACCTTGACGATGACTTGAAATCTTGACAAATCATCTTTTAGGTCTACTCCAAGGTGTAGAGAGGGCGATATTAGGACTGTCTGCTTCTTGCTCTCATAGTGCTTTCGGAGTACTTCGGTCCGATCAAGAGTAGATGCTGTCTCTATAAGTCTGCTTGCATTTTCCCTGCTAACATTGTCTCTAATGAATTGGAGCTGTGAATAGGAGGTGGTATGGATTATGCCCTTTTCATTTCTGTGTATTGACATGATATTGTCCACTGCCTGAGCAATTTTAGGCATACTCACACTCATTGTCTTGGCACTGAGCCACGCCACATTCATCATATGGATAGGCCTATTCTTGACTGGAAAGTCTGAATCCTCAATTCGGATGAATTTAACTTTTTCAGGGTTAAGGCCTGTAGTCTTGCATAAGTGATCTTTGCTAAGGATTGTAGCGCTCATGAAAAGTGAGACCGAACCTTTATCAAGGATTGTATCAAAATAGCTGGAGACTTCAAGTGGCGTAAGAGTTACCTTGACCAGCTGGTTAGCAGAATCGCGCTGGACACCAGATACTATCCAATTATCCTTGTTTGCTTTCATATCCTCGATCACCGCTGTAAGATTCATGTCGAGCTCTAAGGCATCTATCAAGTTCTTTTCAGTGTATGGCTCTAGGGTCACTTTCTGGTTGCTGCGCTCTATAATCCCTTGGGCCTTCTCTGTAAATTCAAATAACCGTTCCTTTAGCTTCAAGCAGAGGTCTAGCCAGGTTTCAATGTCATCGACGTTACTATCTGGCATATGCATCTTCAAGAATGGAAGCATGTTCTTGCGGACCGTAAAACTCCTAAAATCGCCGACTTCATTTTCAAGCTGATGTGCTTCGTCTAGAACTAGCAAATTACGTTTTTGTGTCGCGCCAGCATAAAAGATGTCGGATAGAAAATATCTATAATTATAGACAGTATGGGTTGCGTGACTACCCATCCACTTTTGGTGGTAATAATGGCAAGGCCGCCAATCTAGATCAATCAGCTTTGGTTTTGATCGCATCTTCTCCACGTATCTGCGCTCCGCAAAAGGGTCAAGCTTGATAAGCTCATGGAGAGTACCCTGATGCTCAACTTTGTAGTCAATAAGGCGAGTCTTGTATGAGCAGTCGTAAGATTCGTCCTTAATACAGGGTCCATAGTTGCAGCTCTCATCGAGGCCCATATCCTCCTTGACTATACAGGGGAAGTTGCTTCTTCCTTTTACATCGAGTATAAACGGAAAGTCACGCCGATACTGTGTCTGAAGGTCTTTGGTTGCTGTACAAATATGAGAGCTCCCAAGATAGCGTGCAAGAGTTATTGCTACTGGTGTCTTGCCAAACCCAGTAGGGGCTTCAAGAAAAATTTGCATATAGCCTGATTTGATCGCTGAATCTATCATCTCAAGAACTTTCTTTTGTTTTTCCCTGACTGTGGGAAATGGAAAATGTGCAAATATCGTGCTTGTCATTTTTGAAATTACCTGCAGGCAGTAGTGTCTCTAGACATGCCACGCTTTTTAAGGTTGGGGCCCTTCGGTAGAGCCTTCGTACAACCAGCACCGGACATACCCTGCTTCTGTCTGAAATTCCGGAGGGTCTCGCTTGCATACATCCATCGCATGGACGCACCGGTCGAGGAATCTGCAGCCTAGGGGAGGACTGAGCAATGATGGTGGGCTTCCTTTGACAAAGTGTATTTTTTTGTCCTTTGTCCTCAGCCTTGGGATTGCTTCGATTAAAGCCTGAGTATAGGGGTGGCGCGGTTTCTTGTAAATATCCTTTGTAGTCGAGAATTCGACCAGTTGTCCGGCATACATGATGCCTATCTTATCTGTTATCTGTGAGACAAGTGCGAGATCGTGTGTTATTAGTATTATAGTTATTCCTCTTTCCTTCTGCAATTTTTTAAGCAAGCTGATTATTTGCGACTGAACGACCATATCCAGCGCCGTTGTAGGTTCGTCAGCTATCAAAATATCAGGATTCAATAAAAGGGCCATTGCAATTACCACCCTCTGTTTCATGCCGCCGGAAAGTTCGTGAGGATAACGCTTTGCAATAGACAAATCAAGGCCAACTTGTTGGAGCGATTCCGATATTTTATCATCAATCTTGCCTTGATAGTGGTGTTCTGCTAGAATTTCGCGCAATTGGCTTTCAACCGTGTACACAGGATCGAGGGCGTTCATGGCACCCTGAAACACCATCGCTATTTTCTTCCATCGTACCCTGCTGTCAAATTCTGATGAAGACATTTTGGTTATGTTATCGCCTTCCAGAGTTATGCTTCCTTCAACTATTCTGCCCGGCGACTGCATTGATTGCATAAGTGCTGCGCCCAGCGTGCTTTTGCCGCATGCTGATTCGCCAACAATGCCAAGCGACTGACCCTCAGAGATCTCGAAGTTGACGCCATCTACTCCCCTTATTATCCCGTTATCTGTAAAATAATATGCCTTGAGGCCAGATACTTTTAATTTCGGCAATAACAAGAGAAGAGATCAAATATACGGTATATGAGGATTCTGGCGCTTCTAGCAGCGAATGTGGCTGTATTTATATTACCAGCAGAAGAAGTCGGAGCTAGTTGGGCGTACTCCTTGATGCAAGAGGACTGAGAAAATATTTTCCTATCAGGAAAAGTTTCCGCCAGTTCTTCAAATCAGCTCAACCCGAACTCTTTGTAAAGGCAGTAGACGATGTCAGCTTTATTCTTGGTCGGGGTAAGGTGTTAGTTTTTGCAGGCGCATCTGGCTCGGGCAAGACGACCGTCGCAAGGCTTGTCATGCGCGCGATAGATCCAGATAGTGGCTCGATAATATTTGAAGACACAGATGTAACGCACTCCAAGGGAAACCAACTCAGACATTTCCGCAGGGCAGTCCAGATGGTATACCAAGACCCATATGCGTCACTCAATCCCCGTATGAAGGTTAGGGATATAGTAATGGAGCCAATCAGCATCCACGACAACCGAATCTCAAAGCAGCAAAAGTTAGAAAACGTTCTAACTGCTCTACGAGAGGTAGGGCTTGAGCCAGCAGAAGAGGTAGCAGGCAGG
>JAICPK010000111.1 GCA_025929855.1 Nitrososphaera sp. | reverse complement strand
TGGTGCTGCTGGCAGGATGATTTGGCCGGTAAAGCTGGTTATAGCCGGTGTGGTGATGCTGATAAGCGCTGCACCAGTGGACTTTGGATGGCACTCAGTATTTGGGCTTGATGGCCTATTCAGTCCACCCCATTTTGTACTTGTAAGTGGCATGGTAGTGGGTAGTGCTGGCGCGCTTGCAGGCTTAGCTCAAAGTACTAAAAGATTACCCTCTGTCCTGATTGTTATTGCAATATTGCCAATATGGCTTGGGGCATCAGGCATGATTGATATGTTTTCTCTGCCGTTCTCAGAGACTGAATACTTTAACTTTAACCCTCACCCGACTCTCGGAGTGGTTGTTGCTACGCTTGCCTTCCCATTCCTGATATCTGCCTGTCTAATAGGCTCATCTGCCCTTACCGGCAAGCGATTTGGTGTGCTCTCTATGGCTGGTGCTGCTTTTATTATAATAGGCGTATTGACTTCAATTATCCCAAACAGCGCACTTACCCCCACTATCCCATTCTACATGTCAAGCATAATCCCGATCGTGGCTGCAGATGCGCTGGTTGCATTTTCCAGATCAAGGTTTTCAGTGTACGCTGCAGGCACAATTGTCAGCCTTGCGTTCTTTATGCTGTACTATCCACTGATAACATACACCTACAATGAAGTATTTGGGAGCAAGGTTGTCTGGCCAAGCATGATTGCGCAGATATACTTCGAGATGATACAAAATGTATTTCCTCTTGTAGTTATTCCGACAGCTGCAATGGGGATTCTCGGAGCCTTATTAATCGACAGACTCGCTAGAAATAAAAAATACTATAGCAATATACAACAACTGGAATAATAATAATACGACTAGCAGATTTTTTGCGATAACAGTAGTAATAGTAGTCGTCATCGTCATCATCATTCATTTCAGAAGAGATAGGGGACAGCACTCGACTATTCTATTGCAGGCTATACGCAGCAGAGCACTGCCTTCTGCAGTTATCAGTACATAGTATGTATACTTCTCTCATATGCATATCATACTTCAACAATGTCAAATACTATCTATCTCTCTATTAAGCAGCCAAGGTCTTGCTGTGAAGTAAATACACCATCACATCATCATCACTTCGATGCCTTAGTATAAGATGAAAAGATAAATGCTGGACTGCAGGTCTTCTTTCCTGATTGCAGAATCAAGATGTGCCCTATAGACTCCTGCAAAGAGGCAATTGTACTACCACCTTTTACCTCAAGGACTGCATAACAGGATTGAAGGAAAACGTCAAAGAAAAATCAGCTGACGTAGTTGTCACGTCGCCTCCTTATAACATCGGTACAGGCTATACCTCGTACAAGGATGAGCTACCTCGTGAGAAATACCTGGCATGGATACAAGAGGTAGGCATTGCAATCAAGCAGGCCCTTACAGATGACGGCTCTTTTTTCCTAAACATAGGAAATAAGCCAAAGGACCCATGGATAGCATGGGATGTAGCATATGTTCTGAGAAAGTATTTCGTTCTACAAAATGTCATCCACTGGGTCAAATCGATAGCAATAAACAAAGCTCAAGTCGGTAATTACCCAAACATTTCTGGCGACATTGCAGTCGGTCACTTCAAGCCGATAGTGAGTAAGAGGTTCCTCAATGACTGTCATGAGTATATCTTTCACTTTACAAAGTATGGAGATGTGCACCTTGATAAGCTGGCTGTCGGGGTATCATACCAAGATAAGACAAATATTGAGCGCTGGAAGGCAGCTAACAAGGAAGACAGACGAGATAGAGGCAATATTTGGTTTATACCTTATCAAACCATACAAAGTAGAAGCAAGCAGCGTCCACACCCGGCAACATTTCCTGTCAAGCTCCCAGATATGTGCATCAGGTTGCATGGCAGCGCAAAATTAGTGATCGACCCATTCATTGGCATCGGCTCTACTGCAGTTGCGGCAATGCGCCTTGGGATCTCATTTGTGGGATTTGAAATCGACAAAGAATATCTTGATGCTGCAATAGATAGAATCACACAGGTTTAATAATAAAACTGTCATCATATTACATCCCAAAGAGTAAAAAGAAGCTTTGCAAAAATTTTGCTATTTAGAATTAGACATTACACAGCATATGTGTTCCTTCTTTAGATCTGTTTCTGTTTCAAACTAGATCCAACTGCTTACCTGTAATGAATCCAGACCCTAGTATGGCACCCCTTTCAATCTTTGATTTTTGAATGCTTCGATATACCATTCAAATTCGTCTAAGAACTTTGGTATCCTCTTATTGTATTGTTCTTGAACCAATTTCCCTCTGTCATCAAAAGCTTCCGTTACTCTAGATATTGCAAAAGAAGAAGATATTGAAGGGGCTCCAAGTTCTGCAAATATCAGACGCAGATGTTGAGCAGCATTAACTCCACCAAAGCCTCCTGCTGAATATGAAACAATAGCTGAAGGTTTGAAAAAATATTCTTCCAAGAAATAGTCTAAAGTGTTTTTCATTGCTGCAGACGTGCTATGATTATATTCAGGGGTCACAGCCAAATATCCATCTGCATTCTTAATTTTGTTCTGAAGGTCTCTTAACCCGCTTGGTGGATTCTCCATTTCCTTATACATTCTGTCGAGCAAGGGCAAATTCAATTCAAGAGGATCTATAAAATAGACTGTATGTCCTCTGGTCGTCAACTTTTCCTCCATCCAACGAGCTACTTTGATACCTTGTCTATCGCGTCTAACGGACCCAACAAATAACGCTATGTGAGCCATACTCAGCAGTTCATTAACCCAGTGCACTCCAACTATTATAAAGGACCCGAGTAGAACCTAGCGATATACAACTCTTAAAGTTCTTTTCTTATATATGTGAGATATATATGTAGTCCGCCATATGTATCTCGTGGCTCAAAGTAGCGAGGGTCACTGAGAAGAATGCGATACTAATATCATCCTGCAAACAAATTTGATATGAGCATGTACTATTGAAACTAAGAAATAAGTGTCAGATGAAATGGTAAAAGAATCCATAACATACTACTTCAATCGAGGATTACACACAATCAATAGAGAAGTACTTTAATGCAGATTTTACCAGAGTTTATGTTCATAGCACAAGTCCAGAAGAAGTCAAATTCATCCAAACTTTTTGCAAGAGGTATTGCCGTATTTTATGGCCTCCAAAAAAGAAAAATAACAAAGAGACAAGGAAAAAGGACATCAAGAACCTCTCAAGATGTCTTTCCCCTTATTCTTCACCGTTCGCCGGCCGTAATTTGTGGAGGAGGGTCTTTTGAGGATCTTCTTCCAGATAGTAGTCTTCCCTGTCTGTCTATTTCGCCAGTTCTGATGCGGGTCGAAGAAATTATCGAGCCATCCTCTGCTTTGACTAGTTCTACGGTAATTATCTTTGCCGGCTTCACGCCAATTTTAGCACGCATCTCATTGAGGAGCTTGCCCTTGCTCTGGGTCTCTATGCTTGTCACTAGTGCTTCGACATCGTCTGTAGTTACTGCCGGACCAAAGTCGCCATCTAGCTTTGCAATTTCGTAGTTGACATCACCAAATTCTTTTTTGATCATGTTCTTCAGGTTTGCAATCCTTGCCTCAAAATTGTGGTTTAGCTTCTTCCCCCTATTGGCTGCAAAGTTGTCACTTGAAACCCCAATTATCACCTTTTTGCCTACCTGAAATGCCTTGGCAAGCAGAGCAATGTGACCGACATGTATCTCATCAAATGTGCCGCCTGTGGCAACAATAAGAAATTTCTCTTCCAATGCTAGTAATAGAAAGTTATGTACTGTGCAATATTAATTCGC
>JAICPK010000084.1 GCA_025929855.1 Nitrososphaera sp. | reverse complement strand
TCTATCATTGGGTGTGGATTCTGGTCAGTGTACCTTGATTGAGATTGGAGATTTGAACATTGTTGGTCCTCCAGTAGTAGGTGCAAGCCGAATGGTTAGTGCAGCGGAATCCTTTGAAATATTGTTAAATGTTTCAATAGGTGTAGTGTTGTATAAGGATAGAAAACAACTAGCTGCCCGTGGCATTCGCGTTTTCAAGAAGAAAATCAAAACCAAAGAGTATGGAAAAGGTAATGGTAGCGGTCAGGAGGCGTACTCGGTTCAATTCAAGAAGTAGCGAGGGAAAAGAGAGACAATGACACGGTTGTGGTGTCCATGCTGTGGCAGTAGACTCAGGACAAAGCCTAGGAACACTGCACACAGAAAAAGGGTCGCGATGGATCTGTCAAATCCTTCTTCTAACAGGCTGCAACTGCTCCTGCTGTATCATTAGCTCTGCTCTAAGGTCACGGTGTGCATATTTAATCATGTTAGCAACGCTATGATCTTCTGCATCAACTGAGCTTTGAAGCGTAAGTCTGACCAATATCTTGTGTGATGGCATAGGTAACATCATCAGTTCATAGCGTTATGGATAGTGATTATAGCTTGGGGTTATCCCAGAACAGACTGATTCTAAATCCATCTCTTTATCTTGAAGTAAGAGATCAAGCAAATACCTACTGCAGCCATCAGACCAAGAGCATAGTAATATCCGTACGGCCATTGCAATTCTGGCATAACATCAAAATTCATACCATAGATGCCTGCTATTAATGTGAGGGGAAGGACTATCGTGGCAATTACTGTAAGAGTTCTTATGGCTTCATTCAAAGTAGCAGTTAATGAAGAGTTATACGCTTCACGCAGGATAATGACTCTATTGTGCTGATTTTTGAGATTACTCTGCAGATAACTCAGTCTGTCCTGCAGTGAACGGATTTGCCTTTTAGAGTCGCTGCTGAGTTTTGTATGCTGATCACTAATAACCTGGTTAAGGACCCTCAATATCATTTCAACCGTGTTTTCTAGAAAGCTAGTTTTTCTACGGATGACGAGTATCTCAGATAAATGAGACCTTAAGGGCTTATCCAGAATAGCTTCCTCAATTTTTTCTAGCTGTGCATCGATATTGTCCACCGTTGGGTAGTATGTAGAAATTATCTCTTCCACTGCAAGACGGTATATTGTCTCACATATTCCTTGAGCAGATAATGCTTGCTTTTGCGACGTGAATAGAATGCTTCGAATTTTCCTTCGCAAATTATCTGACAGCTGGCTGTTGTAAAAATTAATAGTAATGATCCATCGCTTCCCAAGAAATATGTAAAGGTCATCTTCGGTAAATGCCCCTTTCTCTTCAATCCTTACACCGTCAATAATTGTAAACAGGTATGTATCATATTCTTCAACCTTGGAAGGATGGTTCTGATGAATAACTGCATCAATAGCTAATGGGTGCAAACCAAAGATATCTTGCAATCGAAAGACGTCTGCCAAGTCATCAATATGGACCCATAATGAAGCTACTTGCTCTGCCATCTCTTTTTTCAGAGAAGCAACAACAGACAAGAAATCATCTATTTGTTTGATTTTCTGTTTATCAATAATATGAGCAGATATAGTCATTAAGCTCTAACTGGTAGTACACATAATAAAAAGTTCTTTGATGTATATGATGATGCCAAAAAGAGCATAAATAATGAAGTGCTTTTATTGCATTGACGTAGTGTTTTTTGGTTTCTTGCGGCTTCGTGCTCTCAAGAAACAGATCTGCCATTGATTTAGATGTCATATACACTCCTTTCAAGCTGTTATTGATAGTCGAGCCTCAATGACTCGCTATTGTTGAATGAGCGACCTTACTAGTAGCAGCAAGTTGCGCTTTCGCTCCATTATTCTTCGCACCGAATAGGGAAGCCATTGACTGCCATAAGGGATGTATTCAGAGACTACAAACCCTTTTTTAACAAGCTCTAGCTTTAACTCGTCTCGAATACCCTTCAGCATCTGGAATTCAAACTTGGTATTCTTGCCCATACTGATCGCCTCCTCTATTAGATCTGAGTTATGAGTCGCAATCGCAAAATAATTATCACTCTCAAAGAGCATCTTCATTAACTTCAAATAATTGGCATTGACTTCTTCATCTTTAACAAAGACATGCTCCTCTGCTTCGTGGTATGCACCCTTGACAAGCCTTACCTTGCCGCCGCTTTCAATAATATGTAAGAGGTCGCTTGCGCTCCTGTGCAAATACGACTGTACTGCTAAGCCTATCATATCGTATTGCTTGTACAAGTCCAGATAGATAGCAATTGTATCTTCTGTAGACTTGACTGACTCCATGTCTAGCCATATGAACTGCCCAAGCTCTCTAGCTTTTGCAGCAAGTCTGCTGAAGTTCTGCAAACACGTATTATAGTCAATTGTAAGACCAAGCTGCGTAGGTTTGACAGACACACACCCATGCACTCCTCTTGCATGTATCAGGTCCATTAGCAGCAGGTATTCGTTAACTGTCATGTCAACCAGTTTGGCATCTGTGATATCCTCGCCAAGAAAGTTTAGAATAGCGGACATTCCGTGACTGTTTGTGTCAATTGCTGCCGCTTCTATTGCCTCATGAGCATTATAGCCTGCAACCCACCTTTTTGCCACCCTGAATAGTAATCGCTCTATCAAACTGGCATCGTAATTGTGAGAATAGGAGGGGGCAGGTCTAGCCAGCATGATATATAATTATCGTCTCTATGATATAACCTTAGACACTGGAAAAGCGGCATTCCTCAAACCATGTAAAATACATGCGCAAGAAAAAAGCTTCACAGCTGTCACAACAACATTGATGCCAAGTGCTGTAAGAATATTATATATTATATCGTTCACGCTTTCATGGCTATGGCCACATCTAGGACAAGCTTGTATGAAAGATCTCTCTTGTATATATTGTAAGATAAGAGTTAGATTATAATGTAGTTCGTGTCTCGTTCCTGCGTGTCATAACTTTTATTGACTCTATCTTAAGGATGCTGCAATGATGATAATTGATATTCTAAAGGAGGCATGTCAGCAGGTTCATGACAAGACAAAGGGTCTTGCTGGGACTACTATTGGTAGCATGCAGATGGGGAGAGGAGCAGGTGGCGACATGTCGCGCAGAATCGACTTGATAGCTGAAAAGACAGTGATTGATGTCATCAGAGAGCGAGGTATTGAAGCTACGATAATTGGAGAAGAGTGTGGTAGGATCGAGGGCAAAGAGGGCTACATCATTATAGATGCGATTGACGGAACGACAAACGCTATTTGCGGAATACCTTTCTTCTGTTGCTCTATTGCATATGCAACCGACTTTTATCTCAGTGCAGTAGCTGAAGCAGCCATAATTGATCTTCCAAGGGGTGATCTCTATTATGCTTCAAAGAATAAAGGAGCATTTTTGAATGATAGGAGAATCTTCGTCAAGCGAGAACCCACATCAGATACTACAATTGGCATAAATGTATCTGGGGTCAAACCTGCAGTGGTTGAGCGCCTTGCCCCAATCATTGCAGAGGCTACCCACATCCGACAGTTTGGCGCAAATGCGCTGGAAATGTGCTTTGTTGCACGAGGGTTCTTGGATGCCTATATTGATCTACGAGGAAAGATTCGGCCAACAGATGTTGCCGCTGGCTACCTGATAGCAAAAGAGGCTGGAGCCAAAATATATTCAGATGACGGCTCAAGCCTCGAATCTAACCTAGATGTCAAGACTAGGTTCTCGTATGCTGCAGTGGCAAATGACAAAATACGTGAGCAACTAGCGAGTATGTTTGGTTAACAAAAAATGTAGATAAATTGTACCAGACGACTTTTAGAAGTGCATACAAAAAAGAGATGGTAGCTGCTTTATAATATGGCCTCAGCTGGATGCTGCCTTATACTCATTATCATTCGCTGGTTCTTCCTCAATGTCACTTCTGATACACCTGCTGCCTCTGCTATCGTCGCTTGGCTCTTTGACTCATTACTGCCAACGCACGCAAGATACAACACCGACGCAGCAAGCCCCATCGGGTCCTTGCCCGCTGCCTGCCCGCTTTTTACAACATCGTGGATCGTATCCATTGCTCGACGCTTTGTGCGCTCGCTGATGTTTGCCTTGTTTGCTACGCGGGACACACACTTGATTGGATCAAGCATCGGGACCTTGAGGTCAAGCTCGCGCAAAAGTATCCTATAGGCTCTTGCCAAGTCTTTTTCTTTTGTGTTTGTAGCTTTGATGATGTCATCAAGGGTGCCTGAAATACCCATCTCCCTCTGCACAATATAGATAGTTGCACCTAGCATTGCACGCATTGTCCGGCCTCGCACAAGCCCTCGCTCTTGCGCCCGCCGGTAAATGTAAGCAGTCTTTTCTACTATTGCATCTGATAACTGGATGATGCTCCGCAGCCTATCCAGCTCAACAAATGCACGCCTGAGACTTCGCTCATCCTGTCCCTTTACCCTAAAATCCCACGCCCGCAGCCTGTCAAAGGTTGAACGCATGGCTGCATTGAGCCCACTGCCAGCGCTCTTGTCTGGTCTGCCAATAATGGTTGAGAGACCCATACCAGAGCGGGCTAAAGAAGTGGGGCTTGTCCTCAATTTGCTGTTGGGCTCCCTGGCAAGAATGCTCCAATCATCCAGCTGATCACCTACTCTCTCATGGA
>JAICPK010000010.1 GCA_025929855.1 Nitrososphaera sp. | reverse complement strand
TAGACTGTATGTTAGTTTGCACTGCGAGCATATGTTCAAGAACTAGAGCCAGAAGGGAAGAGTTCAATGTGCAAGAATGCGCCTATACAATGGAAATACTTTACCTGGGATGAAGTCCGGCATTTCAGTATGTCTCCATATGCGAATGCTGGTTGGTTCTGCATCTTAGGATCTTATTCCAAGCCCGTCATTATCTGTACTTTATTGTGCTAGTTCTAATCCTCATGATTGCCCTGTTAAGAGGGAGAGAGTAGCCACAGCAGCAACAACATTCTGACTAATCAAAAGAAGTTATGACTATTAAGGCACAACTTCTAGTACTGCTAATTAGTCTGGACTACGTTGAGAAGAAGCTGATGAAGAAATAAAATGACAAAGAAGCGGCCTCTGGAGCGAGTAATCTATGAAGAAGCTCAAGAGCTAGCGCGCCGGCGAAACTGGACGGTAAGCTTTACACTTAGTATTATGTGGTCGAGGTTTAAGAGCGCCGGAAACTCTAAAGAAGCTGAAACGGCGTTTATCTTGATGCAACGGGAAGAGGAGCGTAAAGGTCAGAAAGATCCAATATTCACAGAGTGGTAAAAGACAGAGAGAGGCAAACAAGCAAGCAGTATTTAGAGGCTTTAAACAATTGAATAATTGATTTTTTGGCTGCTGTGTGTAGTAATCATGTGCATATATGTATATAAAATAATAATGAGCGAATAGCATTATCACACTAATGTGTCACTCAGACGTTGATGTTAGGGACTTTATTTACAAATATTTTCAGCTTGCCCAAAGCAAGGAGATAGAAAAGATAGAGGAATTTCTTGATCCGCGCTTTACGAAATTTGGCGATTCTCCACCCTACGATATACGTGATTTTGGAAGGGCAGTCATGCTTGAACAGCTACATTTTGCCAGCCTCTCCGATTATGATTTCAAGATTGAAAACTTGAATACTGAGGTAATTGGTGACGTTGCACTTGCTACTTTTTTGCTTGAAGTTACCGGTATGATAATCGACGACTACAGCTTCCGTGGTACGTCAGTCAATAACAAGTCTCGAGTAACAATTGTCTTGCAAAAAGACAAAAAGGGTCAGTGGAAGATGGTTCACCAGCATTTATCTAAACTTGCAGGCTAGTCAAAAGGCACTGAGTGGTTGACTGTCGTCCTAACAACCTTATGCCTTTCCTTGTGGCTTGATTTGTCATTCTCCTTTTCCTCTAAAAAGATGCCGTATGCTTCTTTGGCATCAGCATTCTTGTGGACTATTGCCTGCACTGCCTTTATCATTGCTACGGGCCAATCTGACTGCCAGATATTTCTTCCCATGTCCACGCCGGCAGCACCGTGCGTTATTGCATCATGCGCAAGCTTCAGTGCATCTGGTTCGGGAAGTTTCTTACCACCTGCAATTATAAGTGGAACAGGGCATCCTTCGACCACTTGCTCAAAGTTGTCGCAATAGTATGTCTTCACTACGTGGGCGCCAAGCTCTGCAGCAACTCTGCATGCTAGTCCAAGATAACGTGCATCACGCCCCATCTCCTTGCCAACTGCAGTCACTGCAAGGACAGGTATTTCATACTTTTCCCCCTCATCTACCAGCTTTGCTAAATTGGCAAGTGTCTGGTGCTCATACTTACTGCCTACAAATATTGATAGGGCAATGCATGATGCATTCAGCCTGATCGCTTCTTCAATTGAAGTCGTAATCGTTTCTTTTGAAAGATCTTCGCCAATAATGCTGGTTGCTCCAGAAACACGCAGCACTATTGGAACGTCGCACCTGGGGTCAACTGATGTCCTCAGGATTCCTCTTGTGAGCATAAGCGAGTCAGCGTAGGGCAAAAGTGGGTTTATAGCTCTTCTTGGAACCTCAAGACGCTCCATCGGCCCAAGAAAGTAACCGTGGTCAACTGCAAGCATGAGGCAACGTCCGTCTTCTGGATGAATTATCTTAGCTAGTCTGTTTTGCATCCCCCAGTCCATGGTCAATCAGCTCAGACAAGTGATTTTTATTATATATAGTTTCATTAATCTGTGGTTATGATTACCTTCATAGCATTATTGGCCTCATAAGCGCATTTTACCGCCTCTGCAGCTTTGCTAATATGAAACCTGTGAGTAATAAGTGATCCTATGTCTAGGCGAGCTTCTGTTCTCATCTTCAGCGCTTGGTTTGTTTCAATTTCAGATGCCGCATAGCTTGGGATAAGAGAGTATTCGCTCGAGTAGAGCTTACTCATGTCAAAGGACATCTGCGATCCTTTGGGCGGGACTCCAAAGAGCATTATCTTACCGCCTCTCCGAGTCAGGTCAAATGACTGAAGTAGTGCTTTCATATTCCCCGTAGCAATGATGCAAATATCGGCACCCCTTCCACATGTTTCTAACTTGATATTATTTGCAAAGTCGTGAACAGAAATAGGGTTGAACACGTGCACGCCATATTTTTTGGCAAAGTCCAAACGAAAATTATTGATATCAATGACAAATACCTTGCCTGCCCCAAATGCCAGAGCCAAAAGCATGTGCATCAATCCGGTTGGACCAGCGCCAAGTATCACGACATCGTCTCCCTTTTGTATGCTGCACTTCTTCCATGCCTTAATGCAGCATGCAAGCGGCTCAATAAGTGATGCTTCCTCAAACGATACATTGTTTGGTAGTTTTATCAGGCCACCTCTTGACACGTTCCACTCTGGCACCAAGAAATGCTCTGCCAGACCGCACGGGCTGATGTTGCTAGTTTGATATGCAGGACACATCGTATAGTCACCATGAAAGCAGTAATGACAACAATAGCATGCGACATGGTGATGGATAAAGACACGGTCGCCACGCGTAAAGCCCTTGACAGATTTGCCAATTGCTACAACCTCGCCGGCGGGCTCATGACCAAGCCTGCCCGAGGCCATACTATATTCGCCATAGATCTTTTCGAGATCTGAGCCACACAGTCCGCAGGCGCGCATTTTGACAAGAACATCACCCTCGCTAGCCAGGCCTGGTACCTTGACATCATCGACAGAAACAGTACTATTTCCTTTTATAAAGACTGCCTTCATGTTTCTTATCCTCTATTCTTGCCAAATATAAAGAATAGAATCCATCAAGAACCTTTAAATAATAAAAAATAAATTTTATTTCATCTCTAAATGCTACTCCCCTCAGAAATAGAGGCAAAATCACTCATTCCAGCAGTCAGGGCTATTCTTGCAAAGAAGCTTATCAGGGAATATTCGCTCAAGGAAGAAGACGTTGCCAAGGATCTTGGCATTACACAGGCCGCCGTCAGCAACTATGTGAGGGGAACAAGAGGAGATATAGAGCTCATTTCAAAGCTTGAATCAGTTAGAGAAGTCATGCGTATGATAGACGATATTGCCAAGGATCTCTCTACAAACAAAGCTTACACTCCAAGCACACTTGCTAAGTTTGTAGGTCTGTGCAACTATATGCGATATACACTCATTATATGCGACGTTCACCACAGCATTGAGTCAAACATTGATGAACAAATCTGCGAACAATGCAGAGGTACTTTGGTTCGTGAACACTAGCCTTAAGAATTTTTCTACGTAATGATGATTGAAGAATTTAATAATGCTGCCAGAGTGCTATACTAGATATATGACGGGAGGCGGAGGAAAACAATGGATCAACGGCGAAACCATTACAGGCATCGCGCTGGTGTTTTTGGCACTCTTGTTCATCTGGGCGGCGACCATGAACGCCGTATGGGCTAGGATACTATTGGCTGCCTACCTTATCTTGGCAATTGGCGTGGGCTTTATTGTCCTAGGTATAATAACCATGCGCAGGACAAACCGTACGCATTCAGAAGAAGGACATACGCCTAATTACTAGTCTACACATGTAATGTTTAAAACACTGATCAGTTTCATGCAATACCATGCCTGATGCTTCCGATGATGATATCCTAGCAACATTTGCCAATACCGAGAAGACTTTCTTTGAGCTTGCAAGTGAGCAGAGACTTGCAATAGTATTCCGGCTCAATAATAAAAGCGCCAAGATATCGCAACTTGCCAAGGATCTCGGCATCACCATGCAGGAGGTCCATCGCAATGTCAGTCGCCTGCAGGACGCCGGCATAATTGAGAAAGACCCTGAGGGCGTATTTTCGCTTACCACTTTTGGCAATACTATAATCAAGCAGATACCAACGTTCAACTACCTCTCAAAATATAAGGAGTATTTTTCTGAGCATGTCTTGGGTGAGCTCCCCATCAAATTTATCATGAGACTGGGGGCGCTTGACAAATGCGAGTTCATCAAGGGCATTGTAGCAATACTTGAGCGTTGGAAGGATATTTACCGGGAGGCTGATCAATACATCTATGAAATTGTGCCGCAAGTGCCAATAGATCTGATTGAGCCAGCGGTGACTAGAGTAAAGGAAAGGGCCGTAAAATATAGCTACGTCTTTCCAAAGAATGTTATCATCCCAAAAGGCAGAAAGGAACTTCTGAAAAAGCTTGGTCACAATGAATTCTTGAGCAAAGGGGCAATAGAAAGAAGAATGGTGGAAAGCGTGCAGGTCGCAGTGATACTGAACGAAAAACAGGCCTCAGTCCTTTTCCCAACACAAAAGGGGGAGACTGATATGAACATGATGTTCTTCAGTCCCGACCCCACCTTTCATGAGTGGTGCCTTGACTACTTTCGCTACCGCTGGTATGGCTCTGATATCTTTGACGAAAGCAGGCTAAAAGAAATCTAAATTTTGATTGACTATCACTTTAACCAGTCGATGGAAATATCTTGGTATGTCCCGCTTGGCAGTATGCGTCTTATTGAAATTGGGAGCGCTTTCTGCTCTATTTCCTCAACTGCAACCGCAATCGAGCTAGCGGCATGTTCAGGCACTTTGACAAGTGGAGGTGCGCCAAGTGACAGCTGAAGTGACCTTGCTCCTGTTATCCTTGCTCTCTCAAACCTTGTAAGCCAAGCAGGACCAATCAGTACCTTGTTGTCCTGAGCATCAATCTCTTTCAGCTCATATTCATATTCAGCATAAGTAACTACCTCGTCTGCACTGCGGGACGATTTCTTGGTGGCGGTGGTGCCGCCTCGCTCCTCTTCCTGTTTTTCTTCAATGCCAACTTTTTTTCTGTTTGAAGTACTAGTCTTCTTGGTCGTTTTGGCAGAAGCAGATTTTTTGGGTGCAGCATGTCTTTTGGAAGAATGTTTGACTACCAAGAACAATCCAAAGGATAATGGATATCTAATTAAATGTTTTGCCCTAATTCTTCAAAACCCGCACTGTAGCTATGTAATCTAAGATGACGGGCATCTTGTATTTAAATTTTCATCAGAGATTTTTGGTGCTCTCAAGATTCTTTCACTATATATGCTATGTAGCTAGTATTATCCTTTCTCGTTGACTCAGCTTTCTTTCCATGCTGTGTTTTATTTGGCTCTATTGTCCCTACCTTGCAATTGATAGCATTTATCAATTTTTTAAATACGAAACATTTTCATTATATTCTACGCCTATTTTGAAGCAATTATGCAGCCCGGAAGCGTTGGCTCGGTATCTAGATTAAAAATTGCAATCGAAATACAAGACAAAGGCTCTGCGTTGGCTGAGTTGGTACGTCATCTTGCCCCTCTAAGTATTGGAACCATACTAAAAAGCCTTCCACTGCAAGATAGAGTGCACAGGTATGTTGACAAATTCGTATATGTTGAAACTGGGCTTATGATCGGACCAGAAAAACATAGAACACAATTTCACCGGGGTGATATCGCTTACCTCACTTCCAATAGCTCCATTTGTGTATTCGTTCAGGATGCTAAAGTTCAGCCGATGAATTTGCTGGGTATGGTCACATCTAACCTTGAGATTATTGAGTCAAGTCGCCCCGGGGATGTGATGATAGTTAAAGAAGCTAGCGTTTGATCAGATAGTAGACCCTGTGGCCACTGTAGCCACCTTCCGCCTTAACTATACCCTTTGCTTCAAGTGACTTGATGAAAGCGTTGGCGACGGAAATCTTGACACCTATGTTCCTTGCTACGCCTTGAGTTGTTATTGCCTTCATGCCTTGGATTGCCTTCATGCCTTGGGGTTCTTCAATTGTCACAGCAAGCTTTTGCTTCTGCTGAGGTTTGGAACCTGGTTTCTTCTCTGCGGTTGGTTTGATCTCGGTTTGTCCTGGCCCTGTCTGGGCACTTTTATCTGATGCACCAGCTGGCTTCTTCTTATTGCCTCCCATTATATTTTACTTACATGCTCATCGGCCTTTATAATGTTAGCTAGCTCTACGGTAAACTTTATCATTTTGCCTGCTTGATCTTTTACTGCATTATCTAAATGGCCGCTGTATCACCAATTGCTGTACATCTGTTCTGATACCCTCTTGCTTTGCAGAATATGTAGTCCAAGTTGAACTATCTGGCCGCTGGTATTTGACAATCTTTAGTTCTTCCTTTGTAGATGTCATTTGCAGTTGTTGTTGCTGCTCTATCTGCATCTTGGTCTTATAGAATAGGGCATGGTCTCCAGCCAACACCTTGTATGCTTGACCTGCTTTCTACAGAATCATTGCTAATCATATAGTTACTCATCTTCGGCCACATTAGCTGCCTTAACGCATATCATACTTAATATTCACTCAAAGCGTACAGATTTGAAGCGCTTTGGATTTCAATTCCTTAGTGGAGACATTTGAGCTTATGGAACAGACCTCGAGCAGAATTGCGCTTACTGGGTACCTTGTTACACTTCTCAAAAGTACGCCCGCCAATATTATCGACAAGGTGACTTATCTAATTCAGGGTAAACTTTACCCCGACTATGAAGGAATAGAGATGGGGGTTGCAGAAAAAATGGTCCTCAGGGCAATTGCGACCTCTTCTGGCAAAGACGTATCGGAAATAGAGCGAATATATCAAAAAACAGGTGACCTTGGAGAGGCGACACTGGAAGTAATGAAGTCAAAGAGCCAATCAACCCTATTTTCAGAGCCTATGACGGTCGAGCGCGTATATTCTACTTTTGACAAAGTTGCACGGACAATCGGCGTTGGCTCGCAGGAGATCAAGCTGCGTCTAATAAGCAGTTTGCTGAATGATGCAACGGCTGCAGAGGGATGCTATATAATTAAGTTCGTCATGGGACAGCTGCGGCTGGGCATTGCTGATTATACTGTGCTTGACGCTCTTGCTATTGCATTCACTGGTGACAAGATAAACAGGCATGTGCTTGAAAATGCGTATAACGTCTCAAGCGACCTCGGTACAGTGGCAAGGTTGCTTGCAACCAGCGGGCTCGAAGCAGTCAGCTCGATCAAGATAACACTCTTCAAACCTATTAGGCCCATGCTTGCGGAGCGCGTCAGGACAGCAGAAGAAGCACTTGAGCGCACGGGGAGCAGGGCAGCAGTAGAATATAAATTAGATGGCGAGCGTGTACAGGTGCACAAGGGCAAGGATAGAGTGGAATTGTTTTCAAGGAGGCTTGAAAAGATTACGAGCCACTATCCAGATGTTGCCAATGCATTAAAGACCATAAAATCAGAAGTGATACTAGAGGGCGAAGTGGTAGCCATAAACATTGAGACAGAGGAATATCTTCCCTTTCAGGAACTGATGCATCGTAGACGGAAATATGGAGTAGAGGAGGCAATGGAGAGCTATCCTGTCGTCATGAACTTTTTTGATGTCCTCTACTTCGACGGCAAAAGCAAGACAGAAGTGTCATATATGGACAGGAGAAAGCTGCTGAAGAAAATAGTTGATAGGATCCAAAATAGCAAATTAAGCTTGATCAAGCAGACTATTGCAACTGAGTCATATGAGATCGATAGGTTCATGGCAGCTGCAATTGAGAATGGCTGTGAGGGTGTCATGATAAAGCATCTCCCAAGTACATACCGTGCAGGTGCAAGAGAATATGCTTGGATGAAGCTCAAGCGTGAATACACAAGCGATTTTGCCGATACACTTGATCTTGTCATCGTTGGTGCACTGTATGGTCGCGGCAGGCGCGCAGGCAAATATGGAGCGTTATTGTTAGCGGCTTATGATCATAACACTGACATGTTCCGTAGCGTGACTAAGGTAGGGACTGGCTTTACCGATGTGCACATTGAGCAATTCTACAAAGAACTTGAAAAGCATATAGTGAGCCAGCGGCACGCAAGGGTCGATACCGGCATGGAAATGGACATCTGGTTTGAACCTAAGATCGTTATTGAAGTTATTGCCTCAGAGATTACCCTGAGTCCATCGCATACGGCTGCCAAGAACACAATAAGACCGGGCTATGGTCTTGCTCTACGCTTTCCGAAATTCACAGGCAAGATAAGGGACGACAAAAAGCCAGAAGATGCCACGACCATTGATGAGATCTTAGCCGCCTATAAAAGACAGTTGAAGGCAGTAGGCCACTCAGGCGCAAAGGTGCAAATAGAGGAGGAGGAAGAACATGATAAGGAAGGTTGATGCGCTGCATACTAGTCAGCAGCAGCGAAACATTGGGAGAGCAGGCATAAGATAGTTCTAACAATAATACGTAGAATCTAGATAGGCTTGAGTAACCACCGCGACCAACTCATTAGGGACGATATAAAGAGTCTCCACCCGTCCTTTTCATCCTATCAAGTTCTCGTTCAATTGCGCCAGCCATTTCGTCCAGCTCCTCTAGTCCCTTGAACCTCTGGTATGTTAGCTTTTCAAGCGAAACTACGAGACTCTTTGCTGATCTATATTGCAGCATCTGGGGATCATCGATCTCAGCAAACAAGCCAATACCCTGAATGTTGTTTCTTTTAGCATAGCCAAGTATCAGGCCATTGAAACCTGTTATCAGCGACGAGCCAGGAGTGGTCTTGTGACCTATTTTCACTATTTGATCTGTTAGCTCTTGTGAGGTCGTTGTAACAAGTGTCATTGGGTCCTTGCCATAGTTTCGGTCTGTGTGGAATGCGCCCAAGGTATAAATCAGTTGCACGGAGTACAACTTGGCAATATTGATGACATCCTGGCACAATTCATAAAGCTCATAGTTGGTTTGAGGCTGCCCAACCCCGCCCCCAAAAACGATGATGCTCTTGATATAGCGGTATTCCCACCTTTCTTGTTGAAAGTCAATATGGCCTCCCTTATCAACAACATAATTTGGATAAGGTGGCAAGGCATATCTAAACAACCGGCTATTGAGACTCTTGTTAATAAAATCGATGGCGATACTCCCGACGTTTCCCATGTCCTGCATGGCTGCAATCATTATTGGCTTGCTTACATCGGGCTCCTCAAGGTTAACAAATTCCATTGCATTTTCTCTCGACAGCAGACAATAAAAAAGTTAGTAGTTTGATTCCTGCAACGATTAAAAGCCGGCCATCGCGTGGTTATTTTACATTGTCAGAGAGTCCTTTAATATCAGATGACTATAAGATTGCGATTGAAGGCTGGAAAGTACGCAAAGACCAGCTGCTTAGACAGCGAGAATCAGTAACGAGAATAAACTACAGGATGGAAAAAGTGAACATTTTATCGCTTTTGAAGCAAAAGAACAATTGAAAGTAAAAATATCCTGTATATACATAATGCAGAAGTGGACAGCAAAGTTCTCAACGTAATAGCAAGGCTTAATCGGCAATCAAACCGGGAAAGAAGCGGTAAAGCAAAAGTTGCACCTGATCAAGAGATGCTTGCCATCACAGCCGATACAGGTATATTCTTTTCAGTACTTCTAAAGGCAATCAAGGCAAGATGTATATTAGAAGTGGGTACATCAGCAGGCTATTCCACACTTTGGTTCGCCGACGCAATGGGCAGGAGCCATAGCACAAGGATAGTAACGATAGAAATGAATCCGCAAAAAGTAGAGTGGGCATTGAAAAATTTCAAAGAGGCCGGTCTTGATAAGATGATAGAAATAAAACAAGGCATCGCTCTTGACTTGCTGCCTAAGCTCAAAGGCAAGTTTGATTTTGTCTTCCTTGATGCAGATAAAGAGAACATCATAAGATATTTTGACATTGTCCTACCAATGCTAAGAATTGGAGGGATAATTGCAGCAGATAATATGCTTTATCCTGACCATTTCCGACC
The DNA here is from genome assembly GCA_025929855.1 of Nitrososphaera sp. GTDB lineage: Archaea > Thermoproteota > Nitrososphaeria > Nitrososphaerales > Nitrososphaeraceae > Nitrososphaera. Next base: position 4,060 of record JAICPK010000010.1, on the reverse strand, counting down.
CGCTATGAGAAAGTATGCACGACATGTGTACACCAGGCCCAACGTCCAGTCAGTCACTGTGCCAATAGGAATGGGAGAAGAGATTACGATCAAACTGCGTAACTAATTTAGATCATTCTTTCAGAATGGAATCGTACACACGACTCGACTTATTCTATATCGTATGGCATACTAAAAAAGCACTAAAATTATGCTGACAGCCAATTCCTGCACGTCATCCTCCATAGAAAACACTCAATATGCGCAGCCCCTTGTAAAAAGACAGATGTCTTTCATTCTTTAATACTGGCTGGGCAATATCTGGTGTGATAACTACTTCCATGGCGACGATGTTACATCTATTATGCGGGAGGTGATAGCGGAACATCTCATGAATGCATATACAACCTGAGAGGGAACACCTGTCAGAGCCAAAGACAAACAATTACTGGCTCGATGATGGACAAATCAAACCATTGAACATAAAGACCAAATTAAAAGGTGGACAAACGCTAGATTGACGCGATACATTCTGACATTATTCTAGCAGCAAGCATTGCAGTAGCGCCATTAATGTCATAATCCGGAGCAAGTTCTACAATGTCGATAGCCATAACATTCCCCGCACCGATTGCCTTGTTGAGTAGGTATATGAGATCTATAGATGACAAACCTCCCGGCGAAGGAACTGATACCCCTGGTGCAAATGCTGGATCTAGGAAGTCGAGGTCTACTGAAATGTAGACCTTGGAGCCGCTTGTTCGCGTCCTTATCATTTGTGCTACCCTTTTTACTCCTAACTCAACAATCTCTAGTGGGTTTACGATCATTAAACCCGCTTTTCTTGCATTTTCAAGTTCTTCTGGCTCAGCAGCTCTTGTGCCAATCAACATACTTTTTCTAAAGTTGAGCGACTGTGTCGAGTCCGTAAGCACGGAGCCATAATAATTCCTAGTAGAAGAAACAAAGTCGGGATGGGCATCAAAGTATAAAAGTGATAGTTTTTTCCCAATTGCATTAGACACTGCTTGTATCGTTTCAGTAGTTAAAGAGTGATCTCCGCCAATCATGATCGGCAGCTTGCCACGTGAAGTAATATCAGTAACCATATCGCGAAGCTTCTGCTTGTTTGGTATGTCGCCAGCATCAAATATCTTCTTTCGATCAAAAGTTCCAGACATTGGGCAAGTAGGGATCAGCTTTCCGCGACGTTGAAAAAATTCAGATTCATTTGAGGCTATTCTCAATACCTCTGGTGCCCTGCTAGTTCCCTTCCGCTTGGCGTGCGAATTGGATTCATCAGGGACACCTATTACAACTACATCTACGTCTTTCATGCTGTAAGCGTTTGAGCGGTGAAGCCTGACCATTATGGCAGTCATGTCTAACCTAGTTTTTAACCATAGCTCGCTCGTCAAGACCAATAAGATTTTATTGAAAAGGAATGCTGCCTACTCTCACAATATGTCTACCATGAAGTACATTCAGCTTGAACCACAGGGCGACATTGCAATTCTAAGAATAAATAGACCAGAGGCACTCAACGCCATGAATGTGGACGTTATATCTGAGCTTTCAAAGATGATTGATATTCTTGCAGCTGACGACAGCATTAAAGTAGTAATCGTTACCGGCGCCGGTGAGCGCTCATTCTGTGCAGGCGCAGATATTTCTTACATGGTCAATATCGATCCGATACAGGCAGAAAGGTACGCTACTTCCGCTCAAGATTTAATAAACAGAATAGACAGGCTGGAAAAGCCAGTCATTGCTGCAGTAAACGGCTTTGCTCTTGGCGGCGGCTGCGAGCTTGCAATGGCCTGCGACATACGGATCGCTTCAAGCAACGCCAAGATAGGGCAGCCTGAAGTGACAATAGGCATACCTCCAGGATGGGGTGGAACACAACGCCTGATGCGGCTGATAGGTCCAGCGAAAGCAAAGGAGCTAATATTCACGGGCAAAATGATAATGGCAGATGAGGCCTATCAGGTAGGGCTTGTTAACAAGGTAATCAGCCTAGGACCTGAGGACAAACTTCCACCAGAAGTGCCCAAAGGTGATGCGGTAAAGGAAAAGGAAAGGGCGGGTGAAATAGCCAAGATACTAAACAAGAAGCTTATGGATGAGTGCATCGCACTTGCAAAGGAGATAGCGAAGAATAGTTTCGTCGCAGTCAAGGTTAGCAAGAAACTGATAAACAGGGGAATGGACACAGATCTAGAGACAGGACTTCGGCTTGAGATCTATGGTTGGGCGCTCTGCTTTGCTCACGAAGATAGACAGAAAATGATGTCCGCTTTCCTCAACAAGAGCAAAAAGTAAATTCACTATGTCAAAAGTCGGGCACCCTTGCTAGCCCGGCAAACAAACGTCCTGCTCTCTACGCCTGTATCTTTGAATCCATTGGCCATGGCGGCAGCCACAGTCTTTGCATTTTTGTTTGTTTTCAGAAATGCTATCATGGAAGGCCCAGCACCGCTTATTGTGACTGCAAGCGCACCTGCAGAAATAGCGTTCTGTTTGACGCTATCGTAGCCGGGTATCAGATGCTTTCTTGCCGACTCGATGATAACATCGTCTATTCCTCTTGTTATTGTTTCCACATCCTTTAGCGCAAAGCCTGCAACTATTGTGGCTGCGCCAGAAATATTGTAAACAACATCTTTGAGCGGCACCATCTTTGGAAGGACACTCCTTGCCACCTCTGTCTTTTTCTTTGGCACTTCTAGGCACGGAACTGCAACAACAAGGACGAGGTCCTCGGGAGGCTCTAGCCTTATGAACTGCGTCCTGTCGCTAGCAACACGGCAAATCACAAAGCCGCCCAGCAAAGAAGCAGAGACATTATCATAGTGCTTTGTACCAGCGCTTGCTACCTCGCCTTCTGCAGCATATTCTACAAGCCTGTTCCTGTCAATCCTAAGGTCATAAAGTGCGTTAAATGCCATGGCAGCAGCAGCTGCAGAAGCAGCGCTGCTGCCAACACCATAGCCAGACGGCACACCTTTTGTGACCTCAATCTCTGTGCTATCGCTGATCTCAAAATCCTGCATCATCTTTTTTACTACAAGACCAGCAGAGTTTGATTCAGGCATTGATGGAATCGCTTGATCGCTGTTTTTGATAGTTATTCTTCCGCCGCCGTCAGGATATGTCCTACTTACTTTGACTTTGTCTTCAAGTGCATCTAGCGCAAGGCCAAATACATCGTATCCTGGCCCTAAGTTTGCAGTTGAGCATGGGGCAGCCGCGCTACACGATTTCATAGTTACCTAAATGTCCTCCCCCTGATTAAGGGTTCGAGCAAGGGCGGCAGCTAGGTTGACCATGCCACTCATCGTGACGCTAGAAACAGCTATGAGGCTTTGGGCGAAGCCACCTTTGCTTATGCTGCGCGCCAGATCCTTAGTCAAGAGAGAATACTCGGCATCTTTTTCGCTATTGAGAATATGTTCAAGTGCCATACTTGAGCCGGCCCAGTCCATGATATTTTTTAGCTTGTCTATTACAAGATCGCGTTTTGTAAGCACATTTATCTGAGCCATTTTCAACCGCAGTTTGACAGATAACGCCAAGAGCGATATAGACACAAAGTTGATCGGGGATGACACTAACATCCCATCGAAAGCAAATATCGTCGCCTTGTTGTCCGCATGAAGGTTTACAGCAAAATATGGACCACTTGCTCGGTAAGCGAAGAGCTCTATCTGACCAGGAGTGTCCACTATCAGGTAGTCCGGGTTCAGCTCATCCGCTTCCTTCTGGATCTCATCCAACTTTGTCGCAATCATGTCACTTGCCATTATAAGTGAACCGTTGGGGCCAAGCCCATAGCTTTCCATCAAAGTGGCAATGTCAACGTAATTGCGAACATCAATATCTGGCTCATAAGGCAAGTTGACTGCGCCCGGGTCAAGGTTAAGCGCAACAGGGTAAGCTCCATTATCCCTGTACCACTGGAGTAATCTAGAGGTAAGGAGGGATTTCCCAGATCCTGCAGTTCCTGTTATAAATATCGCCTTCATTGCCCTCAGGGAAACATGGTGCTGATGTATATCTACTTTTTATGCAGTGAGAG
>JAICPK010000060.1 GCA_025929855.1 Nitrososphaera sp. | reverse complement strand
TCCAGCAGGCCGCCACATACCCGCCCCCCAGCTATGCTTTTATTTCGCCTTCCTGCCTGCAGAATGTATTTTGCTTGCCTAACTCGGTACATAAATTCGGAAGCGTCAGCATTTTTTGCGGACTCGGCAAGCTGCAACGTAATATATGCTGTAATAGGATGGCAGTTAAATGTATTACATGTTGAGATATGTTTTGTAAAGGTTCATGGTCACAATAAATAAACCAGCAATTAGTTGTTTTTTGAATCAATACGGAAGTATTTCTTGGTCTCAGCTATATATGGGGCTTTTAGCGTAACAAATTCGAATGACTCAAGCGTTCGATCAAGGATGACAATATTTGAGAGATTGCTATTACGTAACCGCGAAGCTCACCTAGGAATCTTCTAGCTTCTTGTTGGGTGAGAAAGTATGTTTAACATTAAATCCAATAGGATTTGATTTTCTGTACTAAGTTGCCATTAAATGCTGCGGGCTGGAGTAACAGAGGATGGCTGGAGATTATAGAATTCATATTGCTAATGTGTGAGAATGGGGCACGGAAGACGCATGTGATGTATCGGTGTAATCTGAACTCCAAGCAGATAAACCAGTATCTTGAATTCCTACTCGAGAGTGGAATGCTCGAGATGATACAGGAGCGACCAAATTCAAAACGGTATATCTACAAGACGACTGATCTCGGTAAAAAATTTATTGCTCATTATAAGCAACTGGCGTCGCTATTCACCAAAGCTCCTCCTCCCTCGCTTGCGTAATCAGGATTAATATGTTACAATTGGTTGGGAACAATTAAATAATATATTACTTTATTATATATTTCTATTAGAAATAGTGATAGGCATTATATGAAATGTATGTGTAGTTGACTCCGCTCAAATGAAGAATCGCAGTCGCTACGAAGTCATCGCCGCAATCTTGAAGTCTGTAAACAAAGAAGAGACCCGCACCAAGATTATGTATAAAGCAATGCTGAGCAACGACCAGTGCAAGCTATACTTAGATTCGCTTATCAAGAGCGGCCTTGTTCACGAAGTGAACAACGGGGACAAAACCTTGTATAGGATAACACCGAAGGGAAGCAGATTCCTATCCTATTATGATCAGATGAAGGAACTTCTTCCTGTGGGCATTGAAGAAAATTTGGCAGATGAATACTACCACCTGAGCACCTGATTACACTACTGCTTTTAGGCTCATTTGGGATTGCCTATCAATTATCGGAGAATACAAGTTGGATGAGGGAACAAGGGACTGCAGAAAGAGCGTGTCGTTTATCATCATGAACCTCAGGTGAATGTTTGAAAGTTCTGAAACAAATTTGACTATATCGTCCTGTGAGGAGGTAAGCACTGCTATTGAAAGGTCTGCATGAGACATTATGCGGGAAAGTTCGTTCTTCATTCCGTTTCTTAATTTTCTTGCTCTGTGTAGACTCTGTGTAGCCTCTGTACACATTATATTAAGGAGAAGCTTGCCGCGATGTCTTTGTTTCATCTTGACTAGAGCTGCAAGCAGTTGATCAGAGTTCTCATTTTTGCTTGGAGGTATAATGTTATCGGATAACTTGTGTGGTTTGCCTGTCCACAATATTTTGAAAAGGCTCTTCTTGCCAACAGGCAGAAATGTCTCAAAGAAGCGCAATATTGAAGAGGGTTCCATCCAGTTAACAGGCTGTAATAGCACGGGGTTTCCACTTGAAACAAAGTTTGAGACAATCCTTTGGAGAAATATCATCGCAATTGTCATGTTTACATGTGAGTCCAGCTCAAGTAGAACCAGACCCTTCCTTGGAAAACCGCTTCCAAGTGAAGCATCCAGCACAGGGTATCCGCTTCCAATATTGTCACCTATTGAAAGCTCTGAAATTTTGGCTGGATTCCTTCTGTGTGGTTCGAACTTTATTGGCTGATAGGGCACAAAGCTATGGAATATGCTGTTCTCGAGTGTATAGAGGTAAGATGAACGCATTATACGGGTGCCGCGTAGCTTCTGAAGAAAGATTTGCCTTATTTTTACATTGTTGTAATAGCTCTGCTTCAGTTCAACTATGCCGTCCACCAGAAAGTCAAGTGTAGTGTCAGTGGGCTGCTCGCTTATGAATATGAGCTTTGCACCAGCCCTTTCCCTCCATGTCTGAAGCACCCTTTCGTTATTAAGGCGAGCCTCTCTGTCCATGAAAGATGCGATTGCATCCCAGCTGTCGATTATGATTATAGGGGACTTGATGTCCATGAGCTGGTTTGTAATGCGCTCGAAGAGGGACTCAGGTTCGTCTAGCCTTGCGTCCTCAAAACTTGACATCAGTTCATGCTCCCGAGCCAGGCCTGTACCTCGAGGCCTAGACTGTCCAATAAGGTCCTTCAGCCATGGATAATATTGGTAGAGCTGCCTTGGAGATATTCTAGTCGAGATGTAAAAGAAATTGTTCTTGATTCCAAGCACATTAAGGATAGTAAGAGCAAGCGTAGTCTTGCCAGTTCCAGCAAACCCTTTTACTAAAAGTGAGTATGTGTCTCGTCGAATGAATTGCAAAAGGTCTTCTGGTATACGAGATGGGCTATCACCATTTGAATCCTTAAAGCTTACATAGCTTTCTGCCACGTATTATTCACCACAATCGTCTTCTTTCAAGGCTCCTTGATACGAACTAAATGTTAATGATATAGCTATCCTATTAAGGATTAACCATATCTTTGACAGAACCCAAATCCAACAGCAACATTATAGGATATAGTTCACACATGGAATTCGGCCTCAAAATCGGAAAGTCTTGGCTGAGGAACCATCATGGTGGCCGTTATTATTCCAACAAGAGCACATGATTTGTCTCACCAAAAGAAGATGGTGCTAGATTTGGTTATAGGAGCTAGGCAACTGCAGCAGAGCAAGCTCTTTTCTTCACATGGGATCATTTGCGCTTTCTGAGTGCAGTTGATGACTTAGAAATCGCAAAGTGTGACAGGTTGTAATCCTTGTAAGGATAGACACAACTTATCCTGTTTAAGTGAGCTGTCACATAACTTTTGTATCTTGTCTAAGATACAAGAAGCGAGTAACATATTTATTGTAATCCGATAAACGTCTTGTAAGTAAAGCTATGGTGATTAATGACGAATTGCTTGCAGCCAGAAAAAAGGTTGCACATAGAAGACCCAAGTTCATTAGGCAAGAGAGTTGGAGGTACGACAGGCTTGCCCAAAACTGGAGGAGACCTAAGGGCAAGGACAACAAGATGAGAAAGCAAAAGTCAGGAATGCCATCCATTGTTAAGGTTGGATATAGGGGGCCGAGAGCAGCAAGAGGTCTTCACCCGTCTGGATATACTGATAACCTCATTTATAATGCCGCGGAATTGGCTAGGCTTGATCCGAAGAAGGATGCAGCGAGGATCGGCCACACTGTCGGAAAGAAGAAAAGGATTGACATAATTAATAAGGCTATCGAACGGGGCATCAAGGTGCTCAATCCCGGTAACCTAATGTCTAAAAAGCAAAAGGAAAAGGAGAAGAAAAAAGAGTAACATGGTAGTCAACATTGCAAAAAAGCGAGAGTTGGTAGCAAGGATCCTCAATGTAGGAGCCAACAGAGTTCGCTTTGAGCCCGATAGACTTGAAGACATAGCCGACTCCATCACTAGAGAGAATATACGCTCACTCGTCAAGAGCGGCGCGATTTGGACAGTCCAACCTAAGGGGAGCTCACGGGGTAGAGCAATTAAGAAGCGGTCTGTCTGGAAGGTTCATGGCAAGGGTCCGGGCTCAAAGAAGGGTAAGAAGACTGCAAGGGTTGGCAAGAAGGAAGTCTATGTGGTCAGGACAAGGTCTATGCGTTACCATTTAAAAGTGATCAAGGAAAGAAAGGATATCACTAATGATAGGTACTGGGATCTCTACAGGAAGATCAATGGTGGTCAGGTGAGATCACTTGCACATCTACGAGAGCTCGTAAAAGAGGCCAAGTCCTCATAGTGCAATTTATGAAGCGGAAATCTATATTTCCCGAGCTGTGTGGTGCTGTCGCCAATAAAGGACAGGCCTTCTTTCTTTAGCAATTCTTTTTTTCTTGCCTTGCCAAAAGCATAACCGCCTATATTGCCATTTGATTTGATAACTCTATGACATGGGGTCAGAATTGGGTTTGGGTTCTTGTTCAAAATCCTTCCGATCACGCGAGATGCGCGGGGATGTCCAAGAGCTCTAGCAATATCGCCATAAGTTGTGACTTTTCCTTCTGGAATTTGAGCTATTATGTCATAGACTTGGCTTGCTTTTAATGACTGCTGCGGTTTCATAAGATATCTGAAGAAAGGCTCTGCTATATAAGATACTGTGTTCAAACCCTGTAAAGTTCAAGAGGGGTCTTCTCTACGATTTTGAGTATCCGATCCTTCTCACTTCCCAAGCCTTTGCTGTCCAGTACAATATGTGTCACCTTCTCTATGCTCTTTTCAATCATCTGGTTTAACATCGCATCATCGATTGCCTTAAGATTGTGCTTTGACGCCACCGCTGCAAGACCAAAATTTGACTCGAGTAAGAGTTTGTTAAACTTTCTTGGATAGTGTGTGCCTCCAAGCGCTATGCCTACTTTTTCGCAGCGCTCAAACCCATTCTCTAATATATGAAGCAGCGTATCACATATCACCGCTGCTGTGTTTTCGTCGGCCCATTGCTTTTCCGACGATCCCAGCTCTACAAATAATACAGGCTTATTGAGTGACGTGGGTCCATGATGTGTTGCCTCTATTATAACCTCATATTTGGAAACATTTTGTCTCGCAGCGGTTATGGCCTTTAGATAAGCTTTCTGCAGACTGGGGTATGAGATTGCTATCTGTCGAGGATTGCCGCCATAAGAGTTGTCTGCAGAAAAATTGCCGGTGAAGTGACACGTGAGTGTTGGGATTGAGCTGTCCGACCTATGCTTTGAAAGGAAAATGAACACATCGGCGAGCGGATATAGATCATTAATGTTTTCCAATGTAAGCAAATTGCCAGAGATAACATGAAGCTGGATATTCTTGTGGCGCAATGACCGGTATGACTCCCCGTCGGCACCTCTTCTCTTTCCCTCACTTGCAAATTCAGCGTTACTTACCAGATAGCGGATCATTGTAGTGCTTGCCAAGTCATGCGTAGATGTTACTAGGACACAGTGATCCTTCAACTTATAGCTCTACAAATAGTACTGATTTTAGCCTTGTCCTGTCGTGGCGGTAAGGTAGGCAATAGAACAGATGGTAACATGTGAAAGTCGCAAAGCACTGGCTGCACTCTACCCCAAGAACAACGAGATATTGTGATGTATCCTGATGGCACAACAATTTGTCTTCAAAGAGTGATCATGGATGATCAAATCCGTGAACCTACAACTAAAGGAACTTCTATTTTTTGTATTTTCTTGAAAATATCGATAATCAAGCATACTATAATATTCAGTGCTCTTAATAATAGAAAAGAAAGATGTCTAAAGCAAGCGCATAGAAACAAGGCTCAGATATTGTAGATTGAAGATCTTTTTGGCCTAGATGCCCCTCAAGTAGGATATAACTGCTTGATTTCAATTAAAGAAAATTGATAGATATAGCATGAAAGGACATTCGAAATTGCCAGGCTTTCAAAACTTGAGAATTCAGTTGCTCTTATTATACTGTGATAAAATGAGTGTATGCATGTGGGCCTTGATTGTAATGAATGCTACATCTTGCACGCAATTCGAGAGTTTAAATATCATGATACTATATGCCGCATCACGTCTTAGATAAATTACACGGGAGAAATCTAAGGAGATGCTGTCCAGAACTAACACTCCTCTTAGGATTTAGACAGGAAAATTGCAAATCACTAGCTTATCAGAATAGAGCTGAAGTGTTGGTAGTGCTGTTAATGTAGTATTTATGAGATATCACTGAATCCTATATGTAAGAATTACAATTTCATTGTAATTCTGCCTGAGTAAATTTATAAAATGCATTTGACCTTTGCATAGCAGACAAGATGAACAACAGAATCGAAGAGGCCCAAGAAGATGAGAAAGTTCAAGAGGAAATTGAATTTGA
>JAICPK010000038.1 GCA_025929855.1 Nitrososphaera sp. | reverse complement strand
GAGAGAGCTGATGCCTTGCCAAGGCCGTCGATGAAATTGAACTCCCACTTGAGTGTGAAGTAAAAGAAGCGCTCCTTCCATGTTTCAACTAGCACCGGCTTGCCAAACCTGTTGATAAGTTCAGTTAGGAAGTCTTTATTCTCATTGTAAAAGTCCTCTGTGAATCTTATGGCCATTTCCACATCTTTGATTGTTAGGCCAAGATCGTTGAGCACGCTTATTGACAGCTCAAAGCGCTTGATAAACTCCTCCTTTGCCTGATCCAAGTCTCTGCAAAGTGCGTGACAATCAGGCATAGTGAATGCCCGCAATCGTCGCAAGCCTACTAACTCACCACTTTTTTCGCGTCTAAATGAGTATCTTGTCAATTCGTATAATTTCACAGGTAGATGCTTGTACGATATATTGAAGTCCTTGGCCATCAGAAACTGGCCAAAGCAGGCAGCAAAGCGCAAAAATAGCTGTTTGTTGTCAGAAGTGATGCTGTATTGCCTTGCAGGAAACCTGTTGAAGTAGCTCTGAAGCGAAGGGTGCTTGGTGTCATACATTATGGGTGTTTCGACCTCAATTCCACCATATTCCATTACCCGCCTTGTGACATATTGCTCGATAAGCGACTTCATAAGCCGGCCTTTTGGATAGAAGCGAATATTACCAGCATCTGATGCAGGTTCGTAATCGGCTATCGCCAATTTCTTCATCAGCCGGACGTGTGCGGGATGTTCATTGACTGCTCTGTTCTTTGCTGTTTCATAGTTTACTAGCATCTGAAGATTCTGGTCTTGTTTTTTGAAGTTGTATTTACTGACAGGAGTCATCTGTCCGCCGGGCTGCGCGATGTACCAAAATGACTGTAATTTTTCCTCATCCTTGAGTGCAGATGATTCCTTTTCTCTATGCAATAGGTCAGCATGGTTATGCTCCTCCTCTTCCTCCTCCTGCTTTGAAATCTCCTTAGAGCTCTCAGCCAGAGGATGGCCCTTTACCTTGATGTTAAACGACTTTGTCCACCCAAAAGGCGCGCGGTAGACTTGGTTTATCGATCCCTTGGCGAAACTTTCAACAGATTTGATGATATCAATTGCAAGGGTCGGTGGCGCAAGGTCTGAGCTCAGATGAGCGTAAGGATAAATTAGTATGCGGCTGCTCTTGACCATGTCAAGATATTTCTTTATCTCATCTACTGCTGTCTTGGCAACGCTTTCATCGTCTCTGTTCTCAACTGCTATAAAAGCTACCACCAAATCTTCGAGCCGGATGTTAGATTTGGACACGATTTCTTCAGCATCCCTGATCTCCTTTTCAATTGGCTCATATTCAATAAAATCTGAATGGAGCTGCAGCAGTCGCATATATCCTAATCCTAATCCTAATCTTATATCTAATTTAAGCCCATCTGGCCCTTTCGTTTTCCCTGTCTTCCTTGGTAAGTTTTTTCCATTCTTTATAATGATCTCTGCAGAGATAGACCCTCTTGCTACCGCCCAATCCCAGATCTGGGGCCATACCGGCCTTAATTCCGCTCATCGAGCGCTCAGCCTGGTTCCCACAGTTATCGACACTGCAGTTGATGCCCTTGTCTACTCGGCCCATATAATTTCATGAAATTATTTCCTGGCTATAAAAAGCTGACTGGATTAGCTTAATACCTCAGGGAGTATATAATTACGGCAGTTGCCATACAACGATCCCCTATGTACTAAATGTCTCCACCCTCAGGAGCTTCACACGCAGATAGTGACAAGCTTGCCTCAGGATAAGGGGCAGATAAAGCGGTGCACTGTGTCCATTTGCACTTGCATGGTGACTGTTAGGCAAAAGGTGGACAAGTAAAGAGTCCACGAAAAACTAGCTGATAAAATTTATAACAAGTGTTCAGTGGATTAACCTCAGTCAACCATGTCCGAAGAAGACGATAATAACTTTGACGACAATTTTGATGAAGAGTTTAACGAAGAGGAGGAGGAAGATGAGTTTGGCGACGAAGATGAAGGCGCCAAGTTGTATCTGACTCTAAGAACTATACAAACTTGAGAGCTTGTACGTCAAGCTTGAGGACTCCCTGTTTTCACTTACCTTTATTTTGACTAATATCCCTACAGCAATTTGATTGTATAAAGTAAAACATTATGACTGAGGAGTGCCTACTATCTTGGATAATTACAATTGAAGAACCTAGAATGTGCTTCAAATAAACCCCTTCTTCAACCATAGTCTTGAAGAGTTTTCTACGTTTATTTGTAGTCTGAAAGTATATCGCGATAGCGCGAGTCCTTATACGCTATATACTTTACGTATTCGCCATAAGTCATATCAAATGAACAGTTAGAGCACTTGACAAATGAAAAATCGTCTGCCAGCTCTGCAGCTTCTTTGCAGTCAGGACAGCGAACCTTCATGTGCCATTTTGAACCCAGAAAGTATAATAATGTTGCCAAATTTTGATCTTAGTGAAAGGTCACGATACTTTTGCTGCTATCTTATATACCTAACAGGATTAGTGCGCCATTTTCCAGGAATAGCGAGGATTAGGAGTTTTACAATCTAACAACTTATAATATCCAGAGCATCACCATTTGCAGATGAGTAGGACTTGCTTGAGGTGTGGTAAGACTTTTGAGGAGATTATCGAGGATCCAGCCGCTGAGAAGTACCCTGCATGCTCGGCATGTTGGAAGGAGTGGACTACATATGCTGTCATGGTCATGAACGAGATGAGACTAGATATGTCACTGCCAGAACACAGAAAGGCCCTCCGCAAGTATGAGAGAGCGTTCTTTGGACTTGAAAAGGGCATAGGCGAGATAGAAAAAAAGCCGGACAACCCTGAGACGCAACACGACCACCATCATCACTAATCATTTCAGCCCGACAGTTTTAAGCGAGTGCTCTGGAATTATCTTTAGTATTTCGCTCCTGTTTGGCAGACCGAGGAGCACTTCATGCAGCGAATCTGTGAGACGCTCTCTCTGTACTTGATCAAGTGACACAAAAGCGGTAGTCAATGACTTAAAGTCAAGCTTTGCAATAGAGCAAGGGTTTGCCAAAATCTGCATGCAGTATGTCTGGAACATCACTCCACGCTTTTCCGCATCAAATTCCGATAATAATTCAAGCCAAGTCTTGAAAAGTATAGATAATTTATTTGGATCTATTGTGGGCACTGCTGCTAATGCCATGTTTATCATTTCGCTCTTTTCGTCATCGCTCATTTCATAGAACTCTTTTAGACGGTTTTTCAGCATTTGTTTTCGCAAAAAATCCGGCTGATCTGCAAGTATATGGATGATGTTGCCAGCTGCATTGTTCATGATTAGACTGCATAATGGAGGGATTTATCTTATTTTAAGGATGAATTAAATAACTACGCTAGTAGGAGAGAACCTTATGCCATGCCTTGTTACAGTCGGCGGATTCTACGGAGATGAAGGAAAGGGCAAGATTATAGCGTACTTGGCGAAAAAGGACAACCCTGAGATTGCTGTGCGTGGAGGCGTTGGCCCAAATGCAGGTCACACTTTTACTTTTGAAGGCAAGGAGTACAAGGTGCGCATGTTACCAAGTGCTGTGCTTAACCCGACAACTAGGCTTTTGGTCGGGGCAGGAGTGCTTGTCAACCCGCAGGTTTTGGTAAATGAAATAGAGAAGTTTCGTGCAGACGACAGGACATTTGTGGACAGTCAGTGCGGCATTATTGAGCAAATACATATTGACCGTGACATAGGTGAAGACTACCTTAAGAGCAAGGTGGGCACTACAGGGACTGGAACTGGCCCGGCGAATGCTGACAGAGCACTCAGGAGGCTCAAGCTCGCAAAAGATATTCCAGAATTGTCGCTTTACATGGAAGATGTCAGCAATTCAGTTAACTATGCTCTAGACAGCAATGAGAGGGTGATAGTGGAAGGCACACAGGGCACTTATTTGTCGCTATTTCATGGCGGCTACCCCTATGTCACATCAAGTGACGTGACTGCTTCTGGCATCTGTTCACATATTGGTATAGGACCAAAAAGAGTCGACGAAATACTAGTGGTCTTTAAGGCATATGTCACACGTGTTGGCAGCGGGCCGCTTGGGAATGAGTTGAGCGAAGAAGAGGCAAGAAAGCGCGGCTGGATAGAGCATGGGAGCGTCACAGGCAGGCAGAGGAGGGCTGCGCCTTTTGATATGGAGCTTGCCAAGAAAGCGATCAGGCTAAATAGCGCAACGCAAGTTGCAGTGACAAAACTGGATATTATTTTCCCACAGTCTGCAGGCCTGCACGAATACACAAAGTTGCCTGAGGATGCAAAAAAATTCATTGAAGACATTGAAGGCGAGACCGGCCTGAAGGTGACTTTAATTGGCACAGGAAGAGAGGTCTATGACGTTATAGACCGCAGGTCATCGTAGCTTACTTGCCACCAGTGCCTTTACGATATCCCTGCATGAACGCAGGTCATAGAGCAGTTTTTTCTTGTCGCCGGATGATACATTAAGCCTACCAATCATTGATTTTGCAGCAACAAGGTCTGCTGACTTGACAGGCTTGGGGGGAGGATTCCCCTCAAGTCCATGACGTAATTTCAGATCCAATATAGCGTATTCAAGGGCCACGTAGGCACGCCATAGCGACATCCTGTCAGGGTTGCTACTTTCAAGAACAATTGATTTGGCCTGCTCTACAAGCCTGTCCACCTTCTCCAATGATAATTATTCTACCCCAACGGATGACTTTAATACCGTAAGTATTAACAATATCGCGATTTGCAGCTTAAGGCTCCATGCTACATTGCGCTGGCAAGCCTCAGGGATTTTGGCAGGCTAGTATGCGCTCTGGAGCGGACTCCTTTGCCTGCATTTTCACTTCAGTTTAACAGATACGAGGTGCTTGCCGTTCAGACTGATATCATCAACGGAAGGCCTGTGATCTATTATACACAAGAAGACTCAAAAGATAGTCAGTACCTGGCCTATAGAGTAAGTAACGGCATTGAAGAAGTGTTACTTGCCAGCTCGGTTGACAATCCTACATATGTTTATTCGCCTATTCTGAAGGTAGAAAAGTTCCCCCGCTCGCTTGCAAGATCTGCTAGGATTGACAAACGATCAGGTTACACAGTCATAAAGCTTAAGGATCTACCAAGCCTTGCCAAGGTGGCAGCCTATAAGACAATATACGATGAGCCCCCCTTGCCGCTCTTTCTGTTCAAAGAACGCGGAGGCAAGATCGTGCTAGGCACTGCAATGAGTGCAAATGATAATGAGACCATTTCCTACTTTTACTATGTAACTGTGGAAGAAGAGCCAAAGCAGCCATTTTTGCGCTACAGTAGTCAAAGGACTGATCAGCCAACATTCTTAACAAGACTGGATGAACACGGATACGTTTATCTCAAGGTGATAAGACTGGCAGAGGATCACCCGCTGGTAAAGACCTATGACTAGACCATTTTTCCAAAGAATTGCTGCAGCGGCTATAGAAAAAAAAAGCCCAATAGTTCTTGCCCTTGATCCTATACCACGAGGCAATCAAAGGCTGCCAGAACTTGCAGCAAAGACCATCTGTGAAGTCGAGCACCACGTCTGCGCAGTCAAGATGAACTTCCATATCATCCTACCGCTCTCTGCGTCTAAAATTTTGCGCATAAACAAACTAGCTCACTCTTTTGGGCTACAATCGATAGCAGACATCAAGCTGAACGATATTGAAACCACCAACGCTGTTGCCGTCGACCACCTAATAAAGATGGGCTTCGATGCTGCCATAGCAAGCCCCTTTATTGGCAGAGACACGCTTGCTTCGCTAGTGCAAAAGGCACACAAGGCAGATGCCGGCATCATTGCGCTTGTCTACATGAGCCACCCAGAGGCAAAGGAAGGCTTTGGCCTCAAAATACAAGGACGCGGGCTATACGAAATGTTTTTTGAAAGGGCGGAGACTGCAGGTGTCGACGGCATAGTGGTGGGCGCAACCCAAGATCAGATTTTAAAAGAGGTAGCAGGGCGGCTGCCGGTATATTCACCGGGAGTTGGAGCGCAGGGTGGCGATGCAGGACAGGCAATCAGAAACGGCGCAGATTATTTAATAATTGGTAGGTCAATAGTTGAGGCCAAGCAGCCTGCCAAGGTTGCAGGAGAAATCCAAAGTAGAATTTTATCGATAGGCAAATGAGCGTTGCTGAAGATATTTTTTTGCAGAGGACAATAGATTTTTCGCATTTAGATAAGTCAGTTGCTGCATTGCATCATCAAATTTTCTCCATGCAAAGCCAATGTGCTCATGTGAAAGGATCACCTTGCGCGTGTGCGCCCGTGCAAGATACAACACAACCTCCTTTCGCACGAGCTTCTTGCCATGTCTGTATTTGTATTCAACCTTCATACGGAAGCCATCTAAAAATTCAACATCAGTAATGCAGGTCTCTTCCTGAATTTCACGAGTAGCTGTCTGCTTTTCGTTTTCGCCAGTCTCAATGTTACCCTTTGGAAAGTCCCAGTGGCCGGCGGAGTAATGCAATAATAGGTATTCCGGCTCGGAATTGTCTTCCATATAAAATACCACTGCACCAGCCGACCGCTCGTCTATCAATAGTCTGTGATTGATCTGGTTGTTTGTAAGTTTTTTGCACCATCATTCTTCGTCATAGTCATTCTCTTTTGCTGCTGGCTCTTTCTCTTGGTCCTGCAGTAGAGCAGGCACTGCATAGTTGTGTATGTCTAACCATTCCTCTTGCGACATCCAATAGCTGCAAAACCATTTTTGTTGTTTTGGATCATAGTCTCCGTGCTGTTGTGGCATGGTAATTTTTTGTTGCAGTCACCTTACATTAGTGTTTCAGAACTTCGCCACCTTTTCTGTTCCTAAAATAGTAGTAAAGGACTGTTGCAGCTACAAGCGATATTGCAAGACCTATCAGCAGAGATGAGATGAGCGTAAATGGGTTTGTCCCCTCTGTAAGCACGGATGTAAACTGTAGTAGTGGGATATAGAGCAGCGCAAGTACAGTAAGGCGCAGTATATCAGACATAATCCTGCTGCTTCCCTTGAACCAATCGCTCAATAGGACGCCGCCGATGATTGTAGCAATTCCTATCCACAGCAGAGTTATCGTACTGTCGGCAAATCTTCCCACTATAGTCCTATTTGAAACGATGTCAAGTGCACTCATTTCAGGAGTAATTATGTTGGATGGTATGCTGGATATACCGTTTGCAATAGCTGCAAGTATGATAAGCACGCCGCCGATGATTGAGAATATCTTAATAAACGACGTAGGAGTCAGCCTGCCAAATGAGCTTAATGCCTTGTCAATATCAAATGCCCTGACGATGAATGCACCACCAAGAATTGCAAGCACGATTGCAGTTATCCATTTTGCCGCATCGAATATGACGGCAAGTGCCCCTGCTGCTAGTAGGATGCCGGGGACGCCTAAAAAGAACTTTGAATACTGAGAGTCATAAACGAGCATTCTAAGATACCGGCCCAGCACCGCGTACGAATACTCAACACTTCTACTATGCCGGATAATTACACGCCGCACTGATATCACAGGCACTCTTGATTGGATGACAGGTAGGATTGTCTCGTCGTCCTCACCATCAGAGACAATGACTGCGCCGTCTGCGCGATATCTCTCAAGTATGCTTTTCACTTCAAGGCTTATCTTCTCGTCAGCCTCGACGCCTCTATTAAACTTGCCAGCTACCACTGCAACCTCGGCATCGTAGCCCTTGCTCACGAGTTCCTCGTATGTCTTGACTGCGCCAAAAATAGCATTTGAGTCTGCATCCTCTGGATCTTCAAGTGCAAGCCTAGTGCCAGCATTGATGCATGCATCGCGGCCGACGATT
>JAICPK010000028.1 GCA_025929855.1 Nitrososphaera sp. | reverse complement strand
TACTGTCGCAGTGTTTGATGCAGTTTTTGGCAGAAAGAACGAGTTCCTACGTACTCCCAAATTTGGAATAGTCAACAACAACGACAACTGGAAAAATAAAGAGTACGTGCTGCCCTTCACTAAGACCACACTTTTGGAAATATTCTTTGCGATTTACGGATGCATGGCGGTTTTCATTTCAATATTTACAGGAAATTCGCTGTACGCTCCTATGATAGCAATCCCAACAATCGGACTCATTTATGTCGCGTTTCTTAGCATTGTGCACTCATCTTTCAGGAAGAAAAAGCAAACCGCAGGCCGAGACCATACACCTACGATAACCAGAGGTGGGGGCACTGCTGATGTCGGATCTGCGAGTATAATTGCTTCTGCAGGGGGTGCTGCGAACAGTGGTGCTGGCAAGAGGACCACAAGAACCTTGAATCAGAAGCTGGTGCTTGCAGGGATGCTTGCGTTTCTGACGATGGGTGCAAGCATTGCATATTTTGGCTATCAGAACACAATGTACCTCCTTGACAAGGCCATTGGGTTCGTTGCACGTGCAGAGACTGCCCAGACGCCAGAGCAGTTAGCAGAATACATCAAGATGACGCAAAAATTGATACCAGCAGATGGGAACCCTGTCTGGCTCTTTCCAACCTCTAAGACTGACTTTGCCCTGATTCAAGCCAATCTTGATAGCATGGTGGTACGAGCGAATATCGCCTCAGCAATGGATCCCCTCAGCGACAGCTATAGTATAGCAATAAGAGATATGCATATGTCAGCTGGAACCATCAGGACAAACCTTCTAGAGGTAATACCCTACACATACATCAGTCTAAGCAATATTATATTAGCAGGCTTGTGGGTAACTGCCATAATAGCCATATTTGCGGCCCTGAGAAAGATCAGAACAACAACAGCAACAATCCAGTACAAGACAGTTTAAGGTCAGATACCCTAGTGCTTTCATCATAATGCAGATAGAATTATCATCATCCCGTGAGGGAGTTACATAAACTAGTATTAATCCTTTCGATTATCAAATTGTGTATAAATTTCTTTACTAAATTTGCGTTTAATCGTTACATTGGGATTTATAACACAATTTAGAGCTTCTACCTCATGTCGGTAGAGGAAAAAATTGTAAACAGGATCCTCTCTTTTGGGTCGGCCGGGATAAAGAAGACCGATCTGCGAAGAGAATTCGGAGACATTGAT
The DNA here is from genome assembly GCA_025929855.1 of Nitrososphaera sp. Lineage (GTDB taxonomy): Archaea > Thermoproteota > Nitrososphaeria > Nitrososphaerales > Nitrososphaeraceae > Nitrososphaera. The sequence continues at coordinate 8,444 of JAICPK010000028.1, read as the reverse complement.
ACTCCGCTGGAAAATCTGATAACCAAGGGTGATATTTTTATAGACAAGCGACCCAATGCATACTTTTGCTTCCACAAAAGTCACTATATCCAGAGCCTCCTTAACTCAGACCCCAAGTTCAAGCTGACTTATGAGATGATCAAAACGATTAACGAGTCGGTCAGCACATCAAGTAAAGATCTGTTGCGCACTCTTGAAACACTTGCAAACAACATTTCAAACCTTGCAAGTGTTGTATTAGAAATGAAAAATGACCCGCACTCATGGCTCGCACAACAACAGATGCTCACGCGTGAAGTTCCTGTAACTGGGGTACAAATGGGGACGATGAGCGTTCATGATTTTAAAGAAGAATTTGATATCGCGTTGACCAACTCAGGATCCTCAATAGGATGGATTGAGTTGGCTAATATACGCAACAAGATCTGTGACAGCTGCAATATTTCTTCAGACGAGTTCTATCGGCTTGTACGCGAGTTGACTAGTATGCATCAAGATAAGTATGAGCTTTCTACCGGCGGTCAGGAAGGCGTGATGGTCAGAGGGCTATTGCATGGGTTTGTGAGGTGTATCTGACAGTTGTATCCCTATAAATTAGATCGCAATCCATATCCTAGCAGCCCTACTCCGACGCTTAGTGATGCCTTGATTTTGGGCGGCAAGAGGCACAAAGAGGCCAAAGCTGCGATGGTGTCATGCATTTCAGATCTTTGTTCTAAGATAGGTGTTAGGACTGCTATAGACAAGGATTTTAGACTTGTTACTATGATACAAGATGTTGGCTCTGGCAAAACGCACCTGGCTCTACACACCAAGGGGGTCAAGGAAGTGTCAGACAGTGCGATTGTCTCGTACATCGACCTATCACAGATATCACCCCGCAGCATGCATAGTATCTATGGCGCGATGCTTGGAGGATTTACAGATGAGTATGTCGCAACATTGAGAAAGACTGTTATTGATTACTTACTCCAGAGAGCTGAACGGAATGCGCCAAGTGCAAAAAGGATTTTTAATTATAGTTTCATTGACTTCATAAAAGGCAAGAGTTTGGCAGACAAGGCTGCTGAGCTCTTGCGATGTGAAATTGTGCCCAACTATGCTGCAATTGATGACACTCTTTCCAAGGAATTCTCATCGATAGAAATCACAATATTAAAACTTGTAATTGAAGGCAATTTCAAGGCCGATGCACAGAATGTCGCAAGCCTTGAAGACATTATAGCAAGCTTGACAGCTCTCTCCAGACTGAACCTGAAGTTCTTGCATAAGATAACGCTGATCCAGATAGACGAATTTGACTCTGATAAAGAGTCAGTCGAACTCATCAAGGCCATAATTAATGCACATCTACCGGCAACAGTGCTCATGCTTATATTCACGCCAGCATCATATGATGAGATACGCAGGACATCAATCTCAGTTTTCGACAGGTTGGAAAAGGCCAATTACAAAATAGACATTGCTGGCTCTAATACACTTGAGGAGATAATAGACATCGTGCTTGAATATGTCAGGCATCATGACGTAAGCAAGAGCCTTACTGAAGAAGATGAACGTGACCTGGCTGCAAAAATCAGGGTCATCTACGACGAGTTCCCAGATTTCCGCAACGTGCGCTCTATGCTCAACATAATGTACCATGCTACTGAGAACGCAGCAAAACGCAGCCTTGGTCATATAGACGAACAATCTATAGACGAGACTATAAAGAATGTGTACCCTGGCCTTCGCATAAGGGGTAGCCTGATGTATGTGCCAATTTCGGATTTTATCAAAATTAGGCGCAATTGCAATGATATTCAGACACTGGAATCTTGCATCAGAAACGCAGTCAAGGATCTCGTTAACTATGCGCACCAAGTAGGGGTGGTGGCAAGACCCCATGCGGCCAATGGTGAGGGCAATGGAATCGATGTAACTTACAGTGATTTATACGGCACCAAAGTCGCTGTGGCAGTCGTTATTAACAAAGACCATACTAAGAGTTTTGAGCAGATATCAAATACACTAAAGTCGACAAGCCTCGTGGATAGACTAATTATATTGACTAATGCCAATACTACGAGTGGTACAAAAAGAAGTTTATTAGTCAACATCGATAGGTGTAAAATGATAGACCTAATTTACTTTAGCAACAAATACAATAACAATCAGATACACCAGGACGACTCGCAGCGGGCAATTTTACTTGCAAAGTCAATGAGCCTGTGCTAGCCTGCCTTCTCTGCCTACTCTTACATTGTAACTACTGCGGGACATGGCATAAGACGATCTGGAAGACATCAGAATCTATCTACATTATACACGACATAGGGTATGATTTTCCTCCATGACCATGACAGTTGATATTATGAAATCATAATCATTTCAAAATCACTTTTTGATCGTTGCTGTACTACAATATCTTGCATTAATGGAATGCACTATGGTAGCTGCAGGAACGTTTTTGTAGTAGTTGTTGTTGTTTTTTGCGCCAGCTTTCAATCCATAACCTAAAGTGTCTTCTCTGAATTATTGTATACACATTGTTAATAATTTTTTATTGTCTAAAGTTATTTAGAAATGATTATCTGGTCAATCTAATAAATGCCAAGCAAACCTAGGTTCGCTCAAGCAGTTCAAACACAAACACAAGGAAGGATAATAGTTCTATATCACGATAGGCTTGTATCTTTTCCTCTACCGATTCCTCCAGCAATTCTGGTCGATATTGTTCTTGTTAGCTCTGATGGTGGCTCCACAAACCCATTTTAACGTTGCACTTTCTGGCCTAATATAGACCTCATAACTTATATTCCATAATAGAACAGGTAAGGAAATAATATTCTGTGTTGCTCCAAACTCTTTTATGAACGATCTAACACTGATCGCGGAGAGAAGGTGGAATGGACGGCGATCCGCAGTTTAAATGCAATATATGCGGCAACAGGGCCGACTTTGTCGTTCAGCTTGAGCTTGTCAAGCAAGAAAGGCTATATCATGGTCTGCACTCTGAGCAGATGCCATTTTACCTCTGCAAGAGCCATGAATATGTGTACAAAAAGATGCAACAAAACATAGACCTGAAAGATTATTTTCCAGAGACTATAAGGGAAAATCAGTAGATGCCTAAAAGAAACTTTAGCACACTAGAAGAGTTTAAGGCTCACATCCACACACAAGGAGCCTCACTTATGGATTTTTCTGGTATGAAGGTACCTTGCATTCTGATGAGTCCGAAAAAATATGAACAAGTACTGCATAACGTTTATGACAGAAAAGTCCGGGCAGACACACTACTTGATATATTTTACGATGGGCAAAATGTATTTGTCGACATCCAAATAAAGCTCCTCGAGACTGAATTTGAACAGAATTTTTTGCTATACGCTAATGACATGGTCGAGTTCTTTGAAGCGCTAGCAGAAAGCGGAATGATTTCACTCGCGCCAGACTCACAAGACCACTCCAATTCACAAAATCTTTTCATGATCCAGCTACCAAAAAAGGATGCCGCAGAGCGCGCACTTGAGATAATCAAAGCCAACTTGAAAAAGTAGGGTTAATAATGTCGATTGGATAAATGAAAATGATGATGCAGTCACACCGTAAAAGGCAACAGGACGATCAACAAGTTCCTCTTGAGATAGACACCCATTATCATCTTTACGGTAAGCACGCCTGGGAAGTAGAATATGGCGAGCGGTGCCCTGCCTGCAACAAGCGGATAGATGAGTTTGGCTTTTGTGCATGCGGAAGTGCCCAGTAACCCTTGAAAGGTATGGCAGGCAGAATTACCGTCTAGAGGATTATTGTATTGTCCTTATAAGAAATGTTAAACAACACGAATGATATGACTTCCATGATTTGGACTATTATCGGTGTTATAATCGCCATAATATTGATAGTAATTCTACTAAGATTACTTGGGATCTGGGTCTGATTTAGATGCTGGACAAATTTATGGAGAAAATGATTGAAAGCGCGACATCTGCCTACCTACCCCGGGTAGAAGAGAAAGCCAAGGCAAGGAAAGAAGAGTTAGAGGAGATGAAGCTCAAAGTAAGAACTAATCCTGAGCAGGTAGAAGAGTGGTTTGACAAGGAGATAGATAAGCTACAGAACATTGACATAAAGGAGATTATGAAAAATGCGACGGCCGGGATTTGAACCCGGGTTACCAGATTGGCAATCTGATGTCCTAGACCAAACTGGACGACCGTCGCCCGGAAACGATCGACACTATAAGGTTATTTAAAGCGTACGTGTCTACAGGAGCAGTATTATGGTGGTGTAACCTCTACTCTCAGCGACATGCTCTCCATCGACTTCTTCCACCACGGATGTGAGAGAAATGAGATCATGGCTCTGGCAGTTATTTGCATCAATTATGATATAGTCATCTAAGATGTCGGCGCCTTTCATGCTATCTTTGCTTATAGAGAAGCTAACTGGCGAGCTAGAATTTATGAGTAACAATTGATTTTTCTGGTAGTTGCCAATCCGCGCAAGCCTGCCAGGTCTTGGGGTTGCCTTGATGTTAAGCCATACTTTGCCTACAGGGTGAGTTGTGAAGCGCCTCATTCTGTTTACGAGGACATCGAACTGGAAAGGGTAACCTGCAGTGTTCTCTGCCATCTTATTAACGCCGTCATTCATTACAATGTCAACCTTTTTGATAGTAGTGCCATATTTTAGAATCCAGTCGTTGGTGGTCTTGACGATGTGGTTTATTATTCCCTTCCTTCTTGCAGTTTCCTGCTCGCCCAATTGATATCGCTCAATCCAGTCCATATAGTCACGACTAATGTCTGTAATGAACTCGCTACATGTATTTTGGTAGTCCTCTATGCTAGTAGCCCTTTCAGAGCCTGAATCAGTCGCAAACATTTTGGAGATGAGATTTATGCCGCATGCCGATTTAAAAAGGTGAATTTATAGCGTTATTACCTGTTGAGTAGCTCTGCCATCTTCTTTGCATGATACGTAATTATCATGTTGGCACCGGCTCGTTTTATAGATGTTATGAACTCGGTCATGACCGAGTTTTCGTCGATCCAGCCCTTTATAGCAGCTGCCTTGATCAGTGCATACTCTCCAGACACACTGTAAGCACATATAGGGACATAAGTGGTTTGCCTAGCAGTGTACACAAGATCGAGGTATGGTATGGCGGGCTTAATCATGACAATGTCAACACCCTCTGCAATATCTGTTTCTATTTCATGCATAGCTTCTCTTGCGTTTGAGAAAGGCATCTGGTATGTGCGTCTGTCGCCAAATTCGGGTGTTGAATAAGCTGCATCTCGAAATGGAGCGTAAAGCGGGGATGCATGCTTGGCTGAGTATCCCATTATTGCCACATCCGCAAATCCAGCCTCGTCTAGACCAGTACGCAGTGCTTGAACCTGCCCGTCCATCATTGCAGAAGGTGCCACAATATCTGCACCAGCCCTCGCGTGGCTGACAGCCACCTTTGCCAAAGCATCAATGGTTCTGTCATTGTCTATCTTTTTGTTTACTACAAGACCGCAATGCCCGTGAGAAGTATATTGGCATAGGCAAACATCGGTAATTATCGCCACTTTGCCAGCGAACTGCTTGCGCAGGAGCTCAATTGACTGCTGCACGATGCCGTCTCCATCAAATGCTGATTTTGCATTTGGATCCTTTTGCAAAGGCAGGCCGAATAGAATAACTGCGCTAATACCAAGCTCCATTATCCGCTCAACCTCCGCAACAAGTTTGGAGAGTGGCATGCGCTGGATGTCTGGCATCGAGGGTATCTCCTGTGCCTTCTTTAATCCTTCCTGAACGAAGATCGGAGCTATTAGATCTTTAGGTGAAAGGCGTGTCTCTTGTAGCAGTTCCCTTACTGCAGCAGTTGTCCTTAGACGACGAAGTCTCACATTTGGAAAAGAATTAGTGCTGTTGTTGATTTTGGTTTTCTTCATATTTGAACAACTTGGCCACTATTTTCATTAGCTCTTCATTGCCGCCTTCCTCTGTCTCTTTTCGCAGATTATTCATGGGGGTTGATAAGATGCCCTCAACAATGGCATAGGAAAGCTGCTCTATGATCCTGGCTTCGTCCGGTGACATCTTTTTTCGAATCATACTAAAGGCCTTTTTCAGTTCTCGCTCCCTTATGGTATCAACGTTCCTGAACACCGCCATCACGATGGGCTCAGCCTTCATCCTTTTGATGACTATGTCAAATGACTTCATTTCGTCATTTATCAGCTTCTCGGCAGAATTGACCTCCTTTATGCGCGAGCGCATATTCTTCCCAACGAGCTCAGCGATCTGATCCATGTTTATCAGTTTGACACCACGAATAGTTGCGACTCTTTCGTCCACTGTCCTTGGATTGGACAGATCAAAGATCATCATACTGCTTCTACCCCTTCTATTCGTCATCGCGTTTTCTATCCTTTCGTAGGTGATTAGGTGGTAGGGAGCCATAGTTGCAGTAAATATCACATCGACTATGCGTAGCATTTCTAGAGCCGTGTCAAAAGCGATTGGAATTCCTGCGACAGTGTCCGCAAATGCATGTGCCCTTTCGGGAACTCTGCTCGCTATCCTGAAATTGACATCATGCCTCTTTAGTACCTTTGCCACTAGGCTTGCGGCCTCTCCAGTCCCTATCAAAAGGACAGTCCTATTCTTTAAGTCCTCAAAATATTCTTCGGCAAGGCTCACAGCTACGGATGCAATTGAAACATTGCCCTTGTTTATACCAGTGGCAGTCCTAATCCTGCTTCCGGCCTTCAAAGCTCTATCAAATATGACCGATAGATTGGCGCTTGCATAGCGATGAGCACGTGAAAACTCCAAGGCCCGTCTCACTTGGCCCAAGATCTGGTCTTCGCCAACAACCAGGGACTCAAGGCCTGAGGCAAGCCTCATTAGATGCACAATTGCGTCCTTGCCTCTATTGACTTCTATGCTTTCTAAGTCCTTTTCTGACAGCCCCGCAGCAGAAACCCACTCATCAAGGAGCTTGTGCTCATCCGGGTTTTTTGTTGCACCAAAAATTTCAACCCTGTTACATGTCTGCAAAATGACACATTCGTCAAAGCCTGCTCTCTCAATAAAGACCTTATGTGCCTTATCAATATCTTTGAATGTAAACTTTTCCAGCAGGTGCATGGGAGCGTTGCGATAGGTAACCCTTGCGTTGATGATCCCAGCTAGACCAATCCCTGTTTCTGGTCTGGTTTTGACAGTTGCTGTCATGTTCTGTCTTTTTTCTCCCATTTCTGTAACAGCTCTAACGTCGCGCTTTTAGCCTCTTCAATCTTGTCATCCTTAATAAGGTTCTGGATTTCTCTGCTTCTTATAACGGAATAGAGGAACTCTTTACGCTCACCTGATGTCTTAATGTGCGGTCGTGCTGCTTGCCGCGCAAATTCTTGAAGCTTGGCGTTCTCAATATCTGCCTTCTTGATTATCCTGCGCAGTACCCTCTCTGCCTTTATCCTAATTTTCCGCGCCATTAGAGGGCTCTTGCCAGAAGTTGAAATTGCCACCTGCACTATCCCCTCAATGTTGACAATGGAAGCATAGGAAAAGTCGCTTACAGCCGGATCGTCTGCAGCATAAACAAATGCCTTTCTCAATCGACCCCTTTCTATGATCTTGCGATTAAGCTCTCTGTCATTGGTTGCCGCTAGCACCAAAAATACATCACTGTAACTGTCAAGTATATCGGCGTCACGGAGGTTTGCCTTAACGAGCTTGATCTTGCCTAGAGCAGCCTGCTCAATCAGAAAGCGGTTGGCCCTATTAGTTATTACCGTTATTTTGCAACCTTGGCCCAAGAGTCCCCGGACTTTTCTGACGCCCTCAGTTCCACCCCCTATGACTACCGCATGTTTACCCTTTATATTCAGGTCGACAATCAACCATAACACCAGAAAGTTAAACAATGAATTTCGCTACATTTCTTTATTTAATCGTTCAGTTCTATGCAGCAAATTGCCTAATGGGCTAACCTTTTGAGGTAGTTTGCGTCAACAGTTACCGGTATCTGGTATGGAGAATCAAGCAGAACAACTGTTGCTTCTTGCTTTTCATAGTCAACGCGGGTAATTTTGGCCTTCATAGATTTGAATGGGCCCGCAATCACTTCGACAGTATCATCTGTACTGAGCTCTGATACTACAGGTTTCTTCACTAAGTATCCTTCTATATCCTTGAAAGGCAGATCGCCCCTAATCTGGCCTCGAACATGCCTTATCCCTGCAAGTGCCTCATATGCAACATTGGAATCCGGCGCCTCCACAATGATGTAACCTTTAAAGCTGTCAAGCACGATGATGGAGCGAATTAATAATTTCTTGGCGTTTGCCCTTGTCTGCAGTAGATTTGCAACAACCCGTTCCTGACCTCCTGTTGTGCGGATGGCAAAGAACTTCGAGTCAGCTGAGGACTGTTGTATACCTTGGTTTGGTTGT
>JAICPK010000154.1 GCA_025929855.1 Nitrososphaera sp. | reverse complement strand
ATCGTCGCCATGGTTCTTACTTGGATTTTTATTATAAAACAGGTAAGACGGAATTTTCGATATAGGCTCTACTCTTCTATTGTCAGTGAATAGCAAATATAATGGCTAATAAATAAGTAAAGAGTCATCTTGGTTCCGAAGATAAGTTCAGCTCTAAAGGCGGTAGACTTAAGACAGGATCCGCGGCCCCTGATAATTGGGGAGCGCATTAATACCCAAGGGTCCAGGAAAGCCAAGGAGCTTGTGCTTGCAAACAATTTTGACGGGCTGGCTGACCTTGCGAGGAATCAGGTAGAGGATGGAGCACATTGCCTTGATGTATGTATTGCAACCACTGAGAGATCTGATGAGAAGGATGTCATGGTGAAGCTGGTCAAGAGGCTCAGCCTGGAGATAGAAGCACCGCTGGTCATTGATTCAACAGACCCAAAAGTGATTGAAGCTACAATCAGGCAGATCCCAGGCAGACCCATGATAAATTCAATAAACTTGGAAGGGAGTGGTGACAGATTTCATCAACTTGCACCGCTGATGGTCAAATACGGCGTGCCGGCTATAGCTCTGTGTATAGGTCCAAAAGGGATGGCAAAGACGCCTCAGGAAAAACTCGAAGTAGCAGAGCTCATCTACGAGATCGGTACGAAGCAATATGGCTTAAAACCTTGGCAATTCATCTTTGATGTACTTACATTCACAATTGTGACTGGAGATCCAGAACTTGCTGATGCAGCCAAAAATACCTTGGATGGCATCCGGCTTGTTAAAAAGAAGTTTCCTGAGTGTTTCACTGTATTGGGCTTGAGCAATGTGAGCTTTGGTGTTTCGCCAAATGCAAGGAAAATAATTAATTCAGTATTTTTATATTACGCGCTTCAGGCCGGCCTTGATGCTGTCATCATCAATGCACGCGACATCATTCCTTATCCAGAGATCAACGAGCAGCAAAAAAAGCTAGCAGAAGATCTGATTTTCAATAGGCATCCAAATGCTCTTGCGGAGCTGATAGCTTACTTTGAAGGTGCTAAGGCAGTAACAGCGGGCGGCCCGACCAAGAGGATAGAAGTAGATCCAAACTGGGAAGCATCCAAACGATGCTACTTCAGAATCGTCAACAGACTAAAAGAGGGTATAGAAGATGACGTAGTGCAGGCGATAGCTGACCATCTCAAGGACAGCAATGGCACTAAGGACAGGGGTGGACAGCTTGTGCTGAGAGCTTCATCAAAAGAGGCAGCACATGAAGCAGCAGTAGAGACACTCAACGAAGTGTTGCTTCCGGCAATGAAAGAGGTAGGTGATAAGTTTGGCGCTGGTGAGCTGATCCTACCCTTTGTGTTGAAGTCTGCTGAATGTATGAAGGCAGCTGTTGCGGAACTGGAGAAATATCTGATCAAGCAAGAGGGAGTAAGCAAGGGTAGGCTTGTAATATGCACAGTCTATGGAGATGTACATGATATTGGCAAGAACTTGGTAAAAACAATTCTTGTTAACAATGGCTATACAGTCTACGACCTTGGCAAGCAAGTGCCGCTGCAGAAAATTTTAGAAAAGATAAGTGAAGTCAATGCAGATGCTGTAGGGCTATCGGCACTACTTGTGTCGACATCAAAGCAGATGCAATATTTTGTCGAGCACGCACGGCAGAATGGTATGAATATGCCCGTGCTTTGTGGTGGGGCGGCAATTAACAGTAACTACATCAACAGAATTGCAAAGGAGGGAGGTATCTACTCGCCGGGAGTATTCTACTGCAAAACAGCATTTGACGGGCTGAAAGTCATGAACAGACTTACGTCGCCTGATCGCGAACAGTTTGTCAATGAGTGGCAGCAAAAGTTGGAGAAATGGGATGAACGACATCAGCCTGCCAGGATAGTAGAACAATCCCAGATTCCTCGCAGCAGCATCAAGCCTGTAGAGCCGCCGCCGATACCGCTTCATATTAACCGACCTACTAGGCTCGAGCCATTTAGAATCGACCTAAACGAAGTGTGGAAATATGTTAACAAGAAATCGCTATTTGTATTGCAGTGGGGAATAAGGGGAAAAGGCGCAAGTGATCAGGATCCTGAAAAGTTGTTCAGGAGGTGGAAGGATCGAGTACTAAGCGAGGAATTGTTTGAGCCCCGCGCAGTATATGGCTTCTACAAGTGTCACAATCTGACTCCTGAACAAGGAGGTAATGGAAGGCTGGCAATTGACCTGCCAGACGGTAAGCAGGTCGTATTTGAATTTCCAAGGTCTTCAAAGGAAAAACACCTATGCCTTGTAGATTATTTTGGCGAGAACGATATAGTTGCGT
>JAICPK010000110.1 GCA_025929855.1 Nitrososphaera sp. | reverse complement strand
CTGCTCATTAAAAATCTTCACTCCCCGATCCTGCGCCTCCTTTTGTGCATCCTCAAGCACTTTGACGTTAAAGCCTAACAGGACTCCAAGATAGCGGTCATTCTCCCTCACCGCAGCGGCTTCTACAACATCTCTTCTTGTAATGTTGCCAATGTCTGCTATCCTAATGGCAACGTTTGCTTTCTTCAGTAAGTCTACTATGGCCTCAAGGGAGCCGATAGTATCGCATTTCAAAATCACTCCGCTAGTTTGTGTATTGCTTACGATCGCATTTTTTACCTCTGACTCTACAAGCGACTTTAGGCCGTCAAGCTCCTCTTTACTCTTCCTTTGCCTGTTGTCATAAACGTATACGGGGCTTCCTGCAAGGACCCCCTCAAGGTCTGGTGAGGTTATCTTCAAGCCTGCAGCGGCTATTACCTCGTTGACCTGTTTGAATTTGTCACGCGGGTCTCGCATTTCATCAAGAGGCTTTGGCAGCAATAACGCTTTTATCCTAGTGGAAACTGCACCATCGCGCTTACCTATAACGATGCTGTCGCCCTGATGGAGTACCCCATCAAGCAGTATTATATTTGCAGAGGGTCCAAGACCCGTTTCTTCGTTAGATTCAAGTACTATACCTTTTGCAGCGTCCTTGATATGGCGCTCCAGCTTCTTACCCATGTACTGCTGTGTTAGACCCACCAATACGGCCAAGAGTTCAGGTATTCCTACGCCGGTTCTCGCGCTGACCGGGACTATCGCAACTTCCTTTGCGAAATCCTTGACTCGCCAGAATGCTTCTGATGGATAGCCCAGCCTCGAGAGCATTCCAACAACGCTGTACATCTTTTCGTCAAGCAAAGTCTGTACAGCGACATCCTGCTTTTTTGCATCTTCAGAAATAAATTGTGTAGAGGTGCGCCAGCCAGCCACCATGTCGACTTTGTTGAGCGCAATGACAAATGGTACCCTGCGCTTTTTCAGAATGTCCATGCTTTCAATAGTCTGGGCTTCAAAACCCTTGTTCACGTCGACAACGATTATAGCAATGTCTGCAGCAGAGCCTCCCCGTATGCGCAGGTTCGCAAAAATCTCGTGGCCAGGTGTATCGATGACAAGTAGTCCTGGTATTGCAGATTCTGCCTTGGCAAGTTTAGCGTATAGCGGCCCAGTTATCTGTTTAATGGTCTCAACAGGTAAAAAACTTGCACCTATATGCTGCGTTATACCGCCCACTTCTCGTGCCTGAACTGCAGTGCCACGAATGTTGTCCAATAACGAAGTCTTGCCAGAGTCTACATGACCTAAAACTACGACGATTGGCTGCCTAAGTTCCACGTATATGGATCAGCCAAAAATGACACGCGACTCTTTTATGAAGCTTTCAGGAGAATCCGAAGCATGAATAATATTGTCAGTAAATCCGAGGCCAAAGTCACCTCTAATGGTTCCTGGAGCCGCTTCAAATGACTTGGTCGAGCCGATCATTAGCCTTACTGTATTCACTGCATGACTGCCTTCCAAGATGCATGCCACGACGGTGCCAGACATAATGAAAGATAGCAATTCGTCAAAAAATGGCTTGTCCTTGTGGACAGAGTAAAATTCCTGTGCCTTTTCCTTAGTGAAATTGTATAGCTTTAAGTCCTTTAGCTGTAGGCCTTTTTCTTCAAAGCGAGCCAATATCTTGCCAGTAAGTTTGCGCCTAAAACCATCAGGCTTGATAACAATAAGCGTTTGATCAGGTGTCATAGCCTATCTTCTACGCTACCACCACTACTGCTTTTTCATGTGCAGCCCACCCTTTACATAGCGAACTGTCCACTTGAGTTTTCTTGGGTCACGTTTCAATACTCGCATGTTCTTCTTACATTTGCTCGAGCATGTCCACTGCACATGTCCGTCATTTCTGACAAGCATGATCCCATGTCCACTGGTAATATGTCTACCACAGAAGGAGCAGTTGCGTAGAGATGTTGCTGTCTTGCTCATTCACCACTATCACCTTATCTTGCGTGCCTCGCGCTCGGTTTCTCTAAGCATCAAGATATCATTCATCCTAACAGAACCCTTGACGTTCCTTGTAAGAATCCGTCCTCTATCCTTACCTTCGAGAACCTTGACACGTACCTGTATGACTTCGCCGGCGATCCCTGTCCTGCCCACTATCTGGATGACTTCGGCAGGGACGACCTTTTCTTCAGCTGTTTTGCTGCTCATCTATCGGTCTCCACACCCCCATCATTTCTGGGACGCTGCTACTCCCTTCATAGTGCTTATAGAGCTGACGACCTGCTCAACAATGTGTTGAGCCTCGCCTGCATCGACAATTGTGGCGGCTGCAGAGCCGACGTCGATTCCAAGTGACGCACCTAGCTGCTGCTTGCTAGGTACAAAGATAAATGGTGCCTTTCTCTCTTCGCAGAGGATAGGCAGATGAGCCACAACTTCTGGCGGCTCGACATCCTCTGCAATTACAACTAGCTTTGATACGCCGCGTTCTATAGCTTTAGTGGTTTCATTGGTGCCCTTGCGGACTTTACCGCTTTGCTTTGATACCCTAACAGCCTCATAAACTGCATTTACCAGATCCTTAGACGTTTCAAACTTGACATAATATGGCTTACTCACTGTTTCTATCACCCATTGGGATCATCTTATTCTTCTGTGTAAGAAGAATAAGCGTATTAAAAATGTTGTCCATTCCTATATCTGAGACTGCACATACCTGCGGTATTCATCAACCTTTGAATCCAGTAGCGATTTGTCAGTTGATTCTGCATACATTCTGATAAGGGGTTCAGTCCCACTAGGCCTTAACATCAACCAAGTCTCCTCATCAATCCAAATCTTGGCCCCATCCAGTGTCTCGACCTTCTTGGGGCTTCCATGCTCTATGCATATCCTAATTATCCTGTCGACTACCTCTCGGGAAGAACATGCAAACTTGGTCTTATACTGGAAGGTCCGTGGTAGCTGCGCAATGTGCTTGGAAAGTGGCTTGTCAGATGCAGCCAGCATATCAAGGACAAGTGTAGTGGCCATCGCGCCATCCCTTACCTCATTTAGCGGGCCGTACATAAACCCGCCATTCTCCTCCAGGCCAAGCGGGCAGCTGCGTTTTACCATTTCTCGAGACACTTCGACACTTCCAACCTTAGTGTAAATTATTTTAGAGCCGGCCTGTTCTGCCACATTAGATAGTATCATTGAAGTGTTGATAGGGCAAACAACTTCAGAACCCTTATGCTTTTGTGAAAGTAAGTGCTTGACCAACAGCGCACCAGTCTTATCGCCCATATAGATTGTTCCTGTGTTGTCGCAAAAGATGCTACGATCACCGTCGCCGTCGTATGCAACGCCAAAATCTGCTCTTGCCGATCTGACAGCTTCTGAGAGTACTTCAAGATTATCCGGTGTCGGCTCTGAGCCACGTCCTGGGAAATCTCCATCTATATGACCATTGATGACGATTACTTTGCAACCAAGCTTTCTTGCTACAAGCGGAGCAACGGCTGCTTGCGCGCCGTTTCCAGTATCCATTACCAAAGTGAATTGTCGTTGCCTTATCCTGTCGGCATCTATAAGAGAAACCATAGCCTCAATATATCTACTGACAATATTGTAATCAACATAATCGCGACCAGTTCCATCGATCCTGATAAATCTCTTTGAATAATAAATATCCTCTACCTTGAGCTCGTCCTCCCTCGGAATTTCTACGCCATCCGCCGCAGTAGGTTTGATCCCGTTGTACTCGGGCGGGTTATGTGATGCAGTTATCATGACGCCTCCGTTGTATCCTAGGCGCTTTGCAGCGTACTGCAG
>JAICPK010000140.1 GCA_025929855.1 Nitrososphaera sp. | reverse complement strand
TGTCCAACGCATTACCACTCTAAATCATAACAATTGCTTCTGTTTTTACAATCCTCGAAAGAAATGTACAAGTATACTTTGTCTCCATGTACAATGTTAACAACCGTGAGGAAAAGAGGTAGTATTTCTTATGTTGCAGATAGCCTAGTTGAGGCAAAAGTATCTTTGCGATCTTCTGACCTGCTATATTTTTATATCATCTTCTTTAAGCCTTATTCTGTTGTCGGAGAAAGATTTGGAGTCTCTTGGGTGGGATGATCTTGTTGCGCAAAAGCGCCGGCTCACCGGTGAACTCAAAGAGCTGTCGGACAAGGTTATTGACATTGACAGGAACCAGTTCCGCTCAATAGGTAATAGCATCAAGGAGCAGAGAAGTCTTCTTGATGCTCACACCGACAGGCTAAAGCAAATACGCTCTGAAGTGGATAGTCGTAACTCTCAACTATTGTCAGTAAGCGAAAAACTATCACAATCAAGGAACTTTCTTTCGCTGATGGAGGCTCGACTTCCTTCGGAAAAGGAAGAGGATTTGCAGGCGATAGTGCGAAAGAATCAAGATATAATTGATGCCAAAGACTACAAGAGTGAACGTGAAAAGAACGAGATTTTGTCCCGGATAAAGGACGCCACGATGAAACTAGAGGCAATCAAGGCTACACGTACAATAAGAGAACAATTCTCCCAACTGAATCAGGAGTCTGCTATTATCAATAATGCCATAAAGCAGCTAAGTGAAGAGCGCAACTCGCTTCGAAGCAAGATATCTGAGATAAATGCCGTACTGGACAACTTATATGATTCGAAACGAAAGCTTACCTTAGAGCATCAATCTCACCTCACAAGGTACGACACCATCGCAAAGCAGTTTGATGCAATAAATGCACGGCTAGATTCAATGTCTGAGATGAGACGAAAGCAAAGAAAGGAGTACGGTTATGTCCAGCAAAGTGATGCCCTTTTCAAAGTAAAGGAAGAAGCAAAGAAAAAGCTGCAATCAGGATCAAAGCTTAGCCTTGAAGAATTGAAGCTACTCTACGGGGATAAAGATTAATTTGATCTGCTCTGCATGCAAGCAATTAAATAGATTATAACATGGGGATAAACGATTTTGCATTTGCATGTTCTGTTGACGGCTCAATAGTTGGATATTTTACGTATCATGACCAAACCATGCTAATCGTACAGTCCGCGCAGGAAGCAAAGGCAGGTATTAACAACTTTCTCAGGATCGCAGAACCTTTCATGGAACCTCTCATTTCTCATGAATCGATTCATGTAATCATAAAAAAACTAGAGGGTACTGAAGCATCAGATTCACTTGATGAGATCGAAGTCATTGTAGAACGCGATGGGATAAAGCTACAGGTGCCGCTGAATTTCATACACTATTCGCGTGATAATTCAGGAGTCGTCCTCCCATTTTAAGAAAAAAATTTGGTGTGGGTGGTTGTCATGCTTTATTTGATATCGTCAGACATCTCCCGCTGGCTTATTGCCATCTCATCGACTCGAATTGTTACCTTATACCATTTTTCGTTGTGTTTGAAAATGTGTGCAGACGCCTTTTTGTTGCCGGCAGAGCCGTATCCTCCGACACGCTCGCTCAGCCTAGAGCGCAACTTATCAACTTGGTATTGCGCTATCATCAGGTTTCCTATTATGTTCTCTAACTCTATATCCCGCTCTTCGTCTATGTCAGGAACTTGGGGGTTGTTCTTTCTAGTCTGCATTCTCAATGTACATCCTGTTTCCTACACTGTAGTGGATCTCATCAATGTAGTACGCAGTGTCAACTACTGGTGACGACAGGTTTGCACCACACACCGGCACTCCCTCTATCTGTTCTTCTTCTTCTATTAGAAGACTCATTTGAGTAATAGTTAAACACATCAAATAATAACGGATAGTATGAATGTACTCTAAGACCTAATTAAAGACTAATTCTAGTTAAATGCAATGGTTGTGAAGCTAAGGCCTACATATAGTCCGTCATCTTTGCGTTTGCTGTTTCTTTTATCATCTTTGATAATTTTTTCATTTCTTGTGACGACGATGGCGGCTTAATACCTGCTATCATTTGTAAAAATTCTATTTCCCGTTCAGTCATGCCTAGATTTTCAAAATAGAGCTGGTTGAAGATGATTTTTTGAAATATACGCTCTAGTGCGACAAGGCGGCTATAGGCTTTACTGCCTGTGTTACTGCCTTCTAATACCTTAGCCAAGATGGTCTTTTTAAGATTGAGGACACCGCTAGAAATAAGACGATCAAACCTCGAAACAACTTCGAAGTGGTCATCTATGCCCGTATAGCATACTAGAGTAGTCGGCAAGAATTTGCCAATATTGCGAGCCAGTTTTGAATGGTTCTTGTCGAGCACCAATATGGATAATCCAAAGGCCAATATTGCGTCTATTATCTGCTTTGGCAGGCGCTCGTCTAATACGTCATCATCTGATTTGATTTCGACAGGATAAAATCGTATGCAATCTATTCTGCATTTTTCGTGACGAGCAAATTGTTTAAGCAGCTGTGTTCGTACAAGTATGTTGTTGTACTGACCATAGTCATGTATATCATCAGGTTCTTTAGTCACCGCTGCGATCAAAAGGTCAAAGCTCCGGAAGTGTGCCTCTTCAACTATCCGTATTTCAGATGTTGGTATAAGATCATTGTTCTTGACATGATTCGATTTAAGCGAGCTACAGAATAGCGATTTGAGCTCTCTCTCATTCATTGCATAGTTTTTGCAGCTTATGTTAATGTATTTTGTCCTACTCGCTTTTGCAGGCCTTTTTCATGGACCTTGTAAAATTCTGGAGATCATGGAGCATCTTCTTC
>JAICPK010000035.1 GCA_025929855.1 Nitrososphaera sp. | reverse complement strand
GTAGCACTATCCATGACTTTATTCTGATAGGTGAAGGTAATCTGGCCCTTACCATGTTTGGTAATACATACTTACTAAGTATTATAATGCTACTGGCCTTAAATAACATGGTGCAGCTTATCACAATATGGCTAAGAATTTGTTAGCAGATAAAGTAAGCTTATCTCCTATCAATATAGAGCGTTCTGCCTTGGGAGTACAAGAAGTAATTTGGAGCGAGGCGGCAAGAGAATAAGAAATGGCTTCAAAGATTCAAGTTGGAATTGACAGTTTCGTAGCGGCGTTCGATGACACCAGTGTCTCAGACAGCCCTTCGGAGCGTTTGCAGAATTTAGTCGAACAAATCGAACGTGCGGATCAGGTCGGGTTGGATGTATTTGGAGTCGGTGAACACCACCGAAGGGAGTTTCTTGACTCGGCTCCTGCAGTCATCCTAGCAGCTGCTGCTGCGCGTACGCAGCGAATACGTCTTACTAGTGCCGTAACGGTGCTAAGTGCCGCAGACCCAGTACGGGTTTTTCAAGAATTTGCAACGCTGGATCTACTGTCCCGAGGTCGGGCAGAGATGATTGTAGGTCGTGGCTCATTTGTCGAGGCATTTCCTCTGTTTGGATTGCATTTAGAAGATTACGACTCGCTTTTTGCAGAGAAGCTCGACCTGCTGCTGAAGATCCGTAACAATGAGCACGTCCACTGGTCAGGTGAATATAGGCCTGAGCTGACTGGCCAGGGAGTTTACCCGAGGCCCCTGCAGAATCCTTTGCCGATATGGCTAGGCGTCGGTGGAACTCCAGAATCATTCATCCGCGCCGGTGTGCTTGGACTCCCACTGATGGTAGCTATCATAGGCGGCGAAACTCGCCACTTCAGGCCGCTCATTGATCTCTATAGAGAGGCTGGAAGGCGAGCTGGCCATTCACCTGCTCAATTGAAGGTAGGTATTCATTCGATAGGCTACGTCGCTGAGACGACGCAACAGGCAGCCGATGACTTTTTTCCAGGCTATGCGCGTTCATTCACCCGTATTGGGAAGGAGCGCGGGTGGCGTCCTGTGACGCGCGTGGGCTTTGACGCTCAACGGGGGCCACAGGGCGCACTACTCATCGGTGATCCAGATGAGGTGGTTGAGAAGATCCTTCGGCATAGCAAAGCGCTCGGTGGCATCTCGCGCATAACTTTTCAGATGAATCCTGGCTCTTTATCACAAGAGAAGTTTATGCGATCTATTGAATTGATAGGCAGGCGCGTCGCACCTGCACTCCGGGAAGTACTAGATCGAGACGGATCCATAGGAAAAGAGTTCAATAAAATACCTAATGCATAATTTCCATGCAGGAGATTCACCAGATGTTACAGCGGTATGGGTTTACCCGCTGCGCAACATTATCTTACATCGACCTCTGCTGCAATATTATTCAGTGCTTCCTCTGTTGTTCTCATAATACCGTCTTTTGCAAAATCCCTTCCAAAGATTGGGATGCCCGACATATCTACATTCCAAAATACGTCAATTTTTGTTGCATTGGAATTAAATGATGAAGGGCTCAGTGTGAGTGTCCTGGTACCTGTCACAGGTCCTTGGGTTATATTTGTCTCTACTACAAATTTTTCTGGATTCACAGTTACAAACTGATGAGTTATCGTCTCTCCAAAGGGACCTGTTGCTAGAGTTACTTGTCTCTCAGTTGTATTAGCTGTCATGTTAATAGCAGTCATGTTGATATTTTTTATCGCTCTAAAAGTGGACCAATATTTTGTCTCGTTGTCTATATCCGAAACAACATTCCAAACTTGATCCGCGGGTGCATATATCTCCCGACTGACCTTAATCTCTTCTAACGAAGAAGCTGTTGCTAGAGGAATTTGCCACACTGAGGTCATAACAGCGGAAGCTATTCCTATAGACCACAGTGCTATAACGGCTTGTGTTTTCGTTTTTGGATTTTTCTTTACTTTTGTCGTTCTTTTCATTGTAAAGTAGATGGTCTCAAATTTTTTAACCCTTATTTACCTATGAGACGTAACTTAGTTACCCGAAGTCTTGAACTTTTTCAACCAATTTGAAAGTGAACAATGATTTTTCTTGGTTGACAAGTGTACACTGGTCCGGGAGACCTTTTTCAGAATATATGAAGAATCTACGGCAGTTGAAGTGGTTACTCCTATGTAATAATATCAGGAATTGATTGGAACAGAAAACCTTAAAGTTTCTCTTTCATCTAGTAAGCCCCCCAAAGAATCCTCTTTTTGAAGTGATATCACTTCACGACTCGATGGGCCCGTCAATCATATAGGGATTCTAATATCAGTGTTGTAACATGCAATGCATTAGACGGAAAAACAATGGTGAAGTAACAGCAAATTACTGAAACGTACAAGATCATCAGGCAGGTATGTATATGAGTGCGCATGTTAATTGGTGAAGAAGAATATGGCTACTGCTTTGGCAGTTTCATTAACATTTGCATTTGGTGCTTCTGTTCTATTGGCAATACTGTGCTGGCAAACAACAACTATAAGCATTGACGATGCGCTATCATCAAACGCAGCGGCCTTTGCTGCTTATGCACAGAGAACAGACAATACCGATTCTGCAACTTCTTCCAATTCAGAAGATCTCGATGCTGCTGTTGAGAATAATAAGACCACTACTTTTTCTGCCCTAGGTCAAATAAGCTCACTAGTAATTACAGTTCCTGAATCTGGTTTTAATATCACAGATGCATTTAAAGTCATACTTACAGGAGAATGGAATCTGAATGTAAATAATGGAAATATCACAGAGTTTGCAGTAAGCTTTCTTGCATCACCTATGGATGGCAGTAAGCCACACATTCATCAGATAACAGATTTTAGACCATATGACAATGTGGAACGAGTGACATTAACAACAGACAATAATTTATCAGTAAATGGAACTGCAAATATCAAAATAAATGGCATACTTGTTTGGGAGAATGCAGATGCATCAATATCAATTTCTAATGGAAATACTTTCATTTTTGATCCAGACGATGTAGACACAGAAAACCATTTTGGAGACCAACAGGTGTATGGTATTGTCACTCGCTTGATTTCATAATTTTTTAATTAAACTCATAATCACTGACGTATTGGATAAAATCCACGAGGCATTTTATGCCAGTTTATGATGTGCTTTTTCTGCCTGTCAATTTGTCTACGTATAGATGAAATTTTTTCCTTCCTTATAATATTATTAATATTTATCATGGATTTTCCTGCAGGCGGAGGGGCTATTATCAGCCAGTTCCGTGTTTGGCCTTTCCCCTCCACCTTAATAATGACCTTCGGTGAACGGAACAGAAACCCGGGCCATCATTTTGCAGGCATATAAAATATAACCAATTTTTTATTTAAACTATGTTGAAAAAATTTCGGTGTATGTCCCCTTTTTACTATTATTCCTCTTCACCTTTCTTTATCATCTTTGAGATATGAGGTATCCTTGGCACCTCAACTGCAAATGCTGTTGCTACAGCTGCTAGAAAATAGTATTCGTAGCCAATAGCCATTCCAATTGATGCTGCAAACCATATAGCAGCGGCATAACCAGCGAAAGGGAGCGGCCAGCCTATCAAGTATTTCCTAAATTATTAACTAGAGACTAATTGCTAAAGAGCCTCAGTTACGAGACCGAGCTTTTCTGTAAGCTCCATGTTTTGGGAGTAGTCAACAGGACAGGTGATTACAGAGACTGCATCATCTTCAAGTGCAGATTTTAGAGTTGGAAGGAGCTCCTCTGTACTATTGATTCGATACCCTTTTGCTCCAAAGCTTTCAGCGTACTTTACAAAGTCAGGCGTATGGAAATCGACAGAGGAATGGTGCCCGAGCTCCAAGTCCATCTTCCATTTAATCAATCCGTAAGATTGGTCTTCCCAGATAAGGACTACAAGGGACACATGCTCTCGTACGGCTGTTGCCAACTCTGAGCCAAGCATCAAGAATCCTCCATCTCCTGCTACAGCAAGCACCTTGCGTTCTGGGCAGGCGAGCTTGACTGCTATCGCTCCAGGTAAAGCGAACGCCATAGTTGATAGTCCGTTTGAAATCAGACAGGTGTTAGGTCTGTAGGTTGGATAGAGTCGGGCCATCCACATCTTTACTGCACCTGTATCAACCAGCACAATATCTGACTCTCCAAGTGCCAGACGAGTGTCTGAGACTATTCGTTGAGGTTTAACAGGGAATGAACAATCTCTGGCCCCCTCTTCAAGCTCTCCTCTAAGCAGATCCACAATCTTACAGTTTTCCGCTTTCAACCCTCCTTTAGGTCTCACAGCTCTTGCAAGATTCTCAAGTGCCATCGAAAGGTCGCTCTCAATGCCAACTGCAACAGGATAGTGTGTGTCAACTTCAGCAGGATATCGGGAAATATGGATGATCTTCTTGTCTCCCTTTGGGTTTATCCGCATTGGATCAAATTCCTGCAGGTCGTAGCCGACGCAGATAAGCACATCCGCTAAGTCGAATCCAAAGTTGACGTAATCACGGCGCATAAAGCCTACAGTCCCTAACGCACTTGGATGGTTGTCTGGAAATACTCCCTTTCCCATAAAGGTGGTTGCCACAGGAATGTGAAGGTGTTCAGAGAACCGAATTAGTGCATCCTGAGCGTTATCTCGTGCAGCGCCATGACCTGCAAGGACGATAGGAGACTTTGCCGCCTCCAATACCTTTGCCGCTCGAGAGACCTGTGATGGAGAGGGAGCACTATCATACACCTGCGAGCGAAGCAATGGCTGAAGACTTGAAGATATCGACATTCCTTCGAGGTCTTGTGGGATACCAAGGTAGCAAGACCCAGGACGTTCTGTCTGGGCAACCTTGAACGCCTTTCTTACCATTTCCGGCACAGCGCTGGGAATCTTTATTTCTGCTGCCCACTTGGTTACAGGTTTGAACATGCTGACGAGATCTACGAATTGGTGCGTTTCCTTATACTGGCGGTTAAGGCCTACTTGCGCGCTTATAGCAACTAGGGGAACGCTGTCAGAATGTGCATCCGCGGTTCCCAATAGCAAGTTAATGGCTCCAGGTCCCAATGTTGCGCTACATACTCCAGCTTTGCCAGTAATCCGGCCGTACATATCCGCCATAAATGATGCAGACTGTTCGTGATGAACCAAGATGAAACGAATCGATGACCCAGTTAATGCATCTATAAAATGGATGTTTTCTTCGCCAGGAATCCCGAAGACATATTTGACGCCTTCATTTTCGAGGCATCTCACCACAAGCCTGGAAACGGTTGTCGTCTCATCAATCGGAATCCGTTCTTCTTTTGCTACTTTGTCTTCCATGTCTGATACATGATCTAGCATACACTACATTAAAAAGAAGCCATTGTTATTGATCGTCTTGGTATTTTTCCAGATTTCTTTACAAGTTGAATATAGAGAAAAAGAGTAATCTACAAGTCCGTCACCATAATCCACAGATCAATTTCGAGTGTTTTGGATTCAAATGAATTTTAATCCAAATCCCGACGGGCCGCCAATCATACGGGATCTAACACTAAAGTTAATGCATACAATATGGCAAAGATGGAAGACTGGAGCGTGAAAATAACAAGAAATGACTGATAGACTTGAAACTGTGCTAGAGAAGGTTTCAACTGTACCAAATCCTGTCAATTCTTCATTGATGCAGGATTTTTATCAGTTTATGGTATATAATCGCAAATCAGTAGCTATAAGAAGAACAACAATGTCAAGGCATTCATTCACTAGTCATCGATCGTTAAGACCTGCATATTGTTGTATATTATTGAGAGTCATCTCCACCCTAATGAAGCGGCAGACTTGGCAGCCGCAATATCAAGGGCCTCTCTTGGTGATGCAGACCCATTGTAAACTTGTTGTATGGCTTCATGTATATGTTCTGCTATCTGTGGATATTCGGCAGGATTTTGCCTGCCCCGACCATATGGGATCATTGAAACCATTTCTTCAAAGAATGGGATTGATTCCTTTAGTGGTTGAGAGGATGGACCCTCCCCTAAGGTATGTTGTGTAGGCAAAAAGCCCATATCTCGTAGAAATGGACCCAGTATCTGCGGCTCAGCCATTATAGTTATCAACTCCCATGCCAAATCGCTATGTTGCGACGTAGAAGGTATAGCTAACTCCCATCCTCCCATCATAGTTGAAGTCTGAGTTGTCCCATTAGGTACAGGAA
Organism: Nitrososphaera sp.; assembly: GCA_025929855.1. Classification (GTDB taxonomy): domain Archaea; phylum Thermoproteota; class Nitrososphaeria; order Nitrososphaerales; family Nitrososphaeraceae; genus Nitrososphaera. The sequence continues at coordinate 1,676 of JAICPK010000035.1, read as the reverse complement.
ACATGGGAATAAATCCAACTTCCTGTTCCAATGTTGGCCAAGATTCTCTTGGAAATCCTGAAAGCATCCAAGAGCCCTCTATCATCACAGGAAAGGTTCTGTTAGCAAATTCTAGTCCCCAACCATGCTCCTTTTGCGGTTTTATCCCAGCATCTACCTGTTGCTTTAGAAAGTCCATGGCTTGTACTCCTTCAGAGCTATTGTATGATGGAAACCAGTAGGCACCTTTTGTAGGATGGCCTCCGCGTAGCTCTAGTATTTCTCCCCCAAGCATCCAAAGATATGGATACCACAAGTCACGAGCATGCGGCGCACCTATAAGATGTACTCCTTGAGTTATTCTATCCCCAAAGAAATCATTCAGTTTGACTGCCGCAGAAATGTATCCATCCCATGTTCTTAGTGATTCTGGATCAACTCCTGCTTCTTGCAACATGTCCTTCCAATACCACATACCTCTAACATCGGTCCATAGCCAAAGACCATATAAGGTGTTGTTGTAAACAGAGCCATCAAGATTTGCTTCATATAGATCGCCCATTCTACCCCACTGCTCAAAGTCAGCAGTGAGATTTCTTATCAAACCCTTCTCTGCAAATTCACCAAGCCAAATCTGATCTAAAGATATAATATCAACAGGATCGCCATTTGATAATCTATCCAAAACGCTATTTCTGTATTCACCGTAAGGCTCAGCATATTCTATCTGTATGTTCATCTCTGGATGACGTCTATTTAGTTCATCAAGAGCAGGCTGGAGTATAAGATTCCAATTTCCAATCCCTAGTTCATTTGGAACTGTAGCAAAAATAGCTCTAAGAGTGACATTAGTTTTATCACCTACTGTACTTGTTGATTGATTTGATGTAACTGTCATGTGAAAAAATGGATTATCTGGTGTATCAGCGGTAGTATTATTGGTGGTAGCTACTGAAGGTTGCAAAGTTGTTGGTGTTACGATAATCACCAGTAGAGTAATAACGATAACAACTGGGCTCATCCTGCGAACACAATATTGCCTCATTTTCTACGTTGACATCTTCAAGCTATTACTTGGATATATCCATTATCCAATATGATGCAGAAATATTTGGATCTTCTCTTTGTACCTTTTCAATTATAGAATAATACAGTAGGACAAATTTTGCCTTAATTAGGGAGTTTTTGTCTCGACTTCCTCCAGTCTCAGAAGAACAACAACGTTCGTCCTCAAGAATAGGGTTTTTGTAATGGGAGAGCCATGACGGCTCTCTACATTCTATCTTAGTTGAGGGGCAACCGGCAAAGCAGACTGCCGAAATGGGATTCAAATAAATTTTTATCCAAATCCCGACGGGCTCTATCATCATTCTTTTTAGATGGTTCTATTGAGAGATTACGTATAGAAAGCTAGCAAATTGATTGGTTTATTCTCTTTTCTACTTCGGCAACGGAGGTATGCGAGCTTTTTCCCTTACGAATGAAAAGCAAGAGCCCCAGCAGCAGCAGCAGCACTAGCAGCAGCAGCAGCAGCACTAGCAGCACTTTCTGTAACTTCAAGTAACTTCTTCTGACCATGACCCTGAAGCTCCTTTTTCTGACTATCCTTAAGGTTCTTGTAGTCTCCAAGATGATAGCAGCTAAAGCCTCTTACATTGCCACCATCTGTCTTTGGAGCTAATGATGCCTCATAATTT